>CAZCPH010000234.1:0-5391 GCA_964500105.1 uncultured Mariniphaga sp.
TCCTGGTAGTTGATGAAAAACCCGCGGACTTTTTCCCGGTTTTCAGCTGTCTGGTAAAACAACTGTCCCATTCGCGCCGACATGTCCATTGATGCATTGGGAAAACGGTCGAGAAAAGCAGCCATTTCATCCACACTCCACTCAAGGCTGGCCAAATGGCAACCGATAAAAACCAGGTTGGGGTGTTTTTCCAACATCCGGTCGCGGGCTGCCATTTGCTCTTCGTACGATGGAAACTCCGGATGCAGGTACATATGGTATTGTGGATTGTTTGCAAAATAGTTGCTATCGTTTTTTGTAGTCATTTCTTCCAGCGGCAGCCAGCAGTTTTTGGGTTCGCCCAAATGCCCCACCAATGGAATTCCCTTATCCGCAAGATGCTGAAACACCGCATCAAACTGCGGATCATCAATCATGATTAGCACACTGTCTGTGTCACGAAACTCCATGCCAATATTTTTCCATACTTTCACGGCAATGGCGCCATCGGCTACACACTGGTCAATCCAGGCAATGGTATTTTCCACCCAGCCCGGTTCGTCCCAGCCTTCAAGGCAGAAAGTTGCGGTAAACGCTGTGGTTTCCGGAGACTGTTGTTTTACCGATTTCAGCCACTGATGCGCTTCCACAACACGCTCGCAACCATCGGAATAAGTATTGATATTCAAAAGTTTAAAATTATCTTTTTGTGCCTGTTCCACCGAACTGTTGTTTTCGGTGTAAATGTGGTAATGCGAATCAATTTTTTCCACTTTTGAAAAATCATCAACGGAATAATAGTTCTTATTCTGGCATGAAATCATTCCAACTACTGCAGCCAAAAGCAATAAATAAAATCTGCTCATATCGGTATGTTTTTGTTTAAAAGGATGAAATTAAGAATAATCTTTACATTCAGGCAAAGTCTGTTCCTGCTTTTTTAAAACCTGAAAGTTGACTATTTTTGAAAACAAAAAAATTCAGAAATGATTGATCTGCTCAGAAATCGTCGCAGCATCCGGAAATACACAAATCAGCCTATAGAATTGGAGAAAACTTACCTGTTAAAAGAAGCTGTTTTGCGTTCTCCCTCGTCAAAAAACATCAATCCGTGGGAATTTATTTTTGTGGATAATCCGGAAATCATAAAAAAATTAAAGGAATGTAAAACCCACGGCGTTACTCCTCTAAGTACTGCTCCGCTGGCTGTGGTTGTATGTGCTGACGAAACCAAAAACGACGCTTGGATTGAGGATTGCTCCATTGCATCTGTTTTGCTTCAACTCACTGCACAAAGCCTGGGATTGGGAAGCTGCTGGATTCAGATTCGCAACCGGCAACATTCCGAAACCATTTCGGCAGAAAAATACATTCAGCAACTTTTGGGCATTCCCGAAAATTACAAAGTGTTGAGTATTATAACCATTGGTTACCCGGCAACTGGGCGAAGCGGAAAACCATTTGAAGAACTGCAGTTTGAAAAAATCAGACCGAACAGGTTCTAATTCAACTCGTACCACCTGGTTTTCACCAGTTGTATTCCGGCTTCCAGTCCTGGGTAGGAAACATAAGTATCCAGTGCTTCGGAGTAATCCATGGTATTGTTTTTCAAAAACTGATGCAGCTTTTGAAAATTATCGAGGGCAAAATCAACCGGATACCCTGCAACAATAATATTCCAAAAGGCTTCCAGCTGTTCGTTACTCGATTTTTCGAGCGAAAATTGAACAAATTTAAATGTTAACGGACATAACAGCGATTTAATTTTCGCATAGTAGTCCAGCGTCGTCACGGGTTTCATCTTTCTGCATTTATAATCCGGGACTAAAATATTGAAATGCAGAATCTGATTCACCATCGAAAAACCGGAATCCGAATACATAAAAACTGATTTTTTCATCAGCAAAAAACTGATAATTCGAAACAACCCAACAGCAAATGCAAAAAAAGCTATTTAAAAGAAATCCTCGAAATCTGATGGCCTGTTTTGCTGGTCTTCATCGTTGCAATCAAGGTTAATATTGAAATTTTCAGGGCTTTTAAACTGCATATCTTCGGTGTATCCCAACGTTGGATCGGCCAAAACCTTTTTGTAGAAATACCCCCAGATGGGTAACGCCATGTTTGCACCTTGTCCTGATGAAATGGTGCGGAAGTGAATACTTCGCAGGTCCGCGCCGGTCCACACTCCGGCTGTTAATTTCGGCGTTGTTCCGATAAACCATCCGTCGGAGTGGTTTTGGGTAGTTCCGGTTTTTCCGGCAATGGGCATTCTGAACCGGCCGTATCCCTCACGGTTTCTGAGCCGGCCACCTGTACCATTGTCAATTACCCCCTGCAACAGATTAACCATGAGGTATGCTGTTTGCTCGTCAAATGCTTCATGACGCTCAGGCTGAAATGTGGCAATCACGTTTCCGTAGCGGTCTTCAATGCGGGTAACAAAATAAGGTTTCACATATACACCCTGGTTGGTATAGGTATTAAACGCACCAACCATTTCGTAAAGCGTGATATCTGATGTTCCCAAAAACAATGAAGGAACCGGATCGATGGGACTGTAAACACCCATACGCTTCATCACTTCGGTAACAGCCCGCGGATTAAACTGCTTCATTACCCACGCCGAAATTTTATTTCTGGAATTGGCCAGTCCCCACTTCAGCGTAACCAGCTTTCCCTCATTTTCTGCATCGTATTGCGCATCTCTCGGTTCCCAAATGGTTCCGTCGGGCATTTGAAACTGCTGACTCACATAAGGTACTTTAGTGCAGGGTGTAAGTCCGTTTTGCATGGCCAAAGTATAAAGAAACGGCTTTACAGTAGAACCAACCTGTCGTTTTCCCCCTTTAACCATATCGTACATAAAATACTTGTAATTTGGCCCGCCCACATAGGCTTTTACTTTCCCCGAATGGGTTTCCATAGCCATAAACGAAGATCTGAAATAACGCAGGTACCATTTTATAGAGTCCGTGGGAGACATGATGGTGTCAATTTCACCTTTCCATGAAAAAACGGTCATTTCAACAGGCTTGCTGAAATTCTCTTTAATCTCCCTGAAACTTTTCCCCTGATTGTTTAACACCCTGTACCGTTCGCTACGCCTAATTTCGCGGTTCATCAAATCTTCTACTTCGCCGGCGCTCATGTTGTTGGCAAACGGCGGATTATTCAGGTACTGCATTCCTCCGTCAAACTCAGGCTGCAGGTTATTTTTCAGATGATATTCAACCGATTCCACCGCATACTGCTGCATTCGCGAATCGATAGTGGTAAAAATACGGAGTCCGTCGGTATAAAGGTCATAGTTCTGCCCGTCGGGTTTGGTGTTTTTGTTGCACCAGCCGAAAAGCGGATTGCTTGCCCATTCCACTGAATCCTCTTTATAAGCCTGCATCTGCCATGATGCATAGTTCTTCCTGACAGGTTTTTTTGCTGTTAAAGCCAGCCTGAGGTACTCTCGAAGATAGGGTGCCGGTCCACTTTTGTAATCTACTTTCTGATACATTAAATCAAGCGGCAATTGTTTTATTGAATCCCGTTCAGCTTTTGAAATATACCCGTATTTTGCCATTTGGTTGAGTACCACATTTCTTCGGTTCAAAACCAGTTCGGGGCGGCGAACCGGATTATACAAGGATGAATTCTGGGCCATTCCAACGAGCATCGCTGCCTGGTGTAACTGAAGTGAATCTGGTGGAATGCTGAAATACACCTGAGCAGCCGATTTAATTCCAACCGCAAGATTCAGAAAATCATATTTATTCAGATACATTAATATTATTTCTTCCTTGGTGTAGCTGCGTTCAAGTTTTACGGCAATAACCCATTCCTTAAATTTTCGCAGCACCAAATCGAGCGGACCGTCTAAATTTTCGCGCGGAAACAAATTTTTTGCAAGTTGCTGGCTGATGGTACTTCCACCTCCTGAGCGGGAATCTCCGGTAATTATTCCTTTAAAAACGCGAACCAATCCGCGAAGGTCGATTCCGGAATGCCTGTAAAACCTAACATCCTCAGTGGCTATCAACGCATCAATTAAATGCTGCGGAAGATTATCGTAATTTACATAGGTGCGGTTTTCGTGTATGAAATATTTATCCAGTATTTTTCCATCTTCCGAAAAAATTTCAGATGCAAGAATGTTGGGCGGGTTTTCCAGTTCTTCGAAAGTGGGCATAAATCCGAGGTTCCCTTTGGCAATCATCATAAAAAACAATGCCACACCCGCAATGCCCAAAATAAACACCATCCAAAACCCAACAATGTATTTTTTCCAGTTTCTTTTCTCTTCTTTGTTCATGAAAATCAGGATTAAATATTGCGGCAAAGATAAATCTTTCCGCATTGGAATCAATTCATTTAACGAATACTGTGTGCGGAATATTCTGTTGAAATAAAAATAATTAAATCATTTTCAATTAAATAGATTTAAAATAAACAAATTAAATTTTGAACTTAGCGTTTCATTTTCTTTAATTTGCAGAAATTTTAAAAAAAGGAATTAAAGCATATGCAAGAAAATCTTGTGATAGTTGAGTCACCGGCGAAAGCCAAAACCATTGAAAAATTTTTGGGGAAAGGATACACGGTAACATCGTGTATGGGGCACATCCGTGATTTGGAGAAGAAGGATTTCGGAATTGATTTGGAAAAAAACTACCAACCCAAATATGTTGTTACGCCAGACAAGAAAAAAATAGTTGCAGACTTAAAAAAACTTGCCAAAGATGCACAAACAGTGTGGCTCGCATCCGATGAGGACCGCGAAGGGGAAGCCATTGCCTGGCATTTGAAGGAAGTGCTGAAACTCAATCCAAAAAACACCAAACGAATTGTCTTTCACGAAATTACAAAAGAAGCCATTCAGCGAGCCATTGAAAATCCCCGATCCATCGACGAAAATCTGGTAAATGCCCAGCAGGCCCGGCGTGTGCTCGATCGTATTGTCGGTTTTGAGGTTTCACCGGTTTTGTGGAAAAAAGTAAAACCGGCCCTTTCTGCCGGAAGGGTTCAGTCGGTGGCCGTACGCCTGATTGTTGAGCGCGAACGCGAAATCATCAACTTCAACAGCGAAACATGGTACCGTGTTACCGGAACTTTTCTGGCAACCGATGAAAACGGGAATCCTGCAGAACTGAAGGCAGAGTTGAATAAAAGGTTCTCTACCAAAAAAGAAGCCCGGGCATTTTTGGAAAAATGTCAGTCGGCGGAGTTTGCCATTGCCGATGTGGTAAAAAAACCGGCAAAACGTTCACCTGCACAACCATTTACCACATCTACCCTGCAGCAGGAAGCCAGCAGAAAACTTGGATTTTCGGTGGCACAAACCATGTCGGTTGCCCAACGGTTGTACGAAAGCGGAAAAATAACCTACATGCGTACCGACTCGGTTAACCTTTCGGGCCT
>CAZCPH010000235.1:0-5391 GCA_964500105.1 uncultured Mariniphaga sp.
CCGAACTACCGAGCTGATTCCGTGTGTGGTGTGACAACGTGTGCAGGCCAGGGTAAAAACAGCCTCGCCGGCGGCCACTTTGTTTTCTTCGGTTATATTGGCAAAAGCTGTGTATGGCGAATGTTTCAAAATTCCGGTTTGCTGATACAGCGGGTACTCTTCAACCAGAATTCCGTTGGCATACATATAGTTTCCAATCACATAAGGTTTGCGTATAAATTCGCGCAACCGCTCAAAGGTTCCCAGAAACAGAAACGAAGCTGCGACCGGAATTATCAGTAAATGTTTGGGAAGTCTGCGCGGTGAAAGTGTTCCAAGTATTCCCACCAGAAATCCGATGGAAATGACCACAATCATTGTTGTAATCAGCGAGCCATACCAGTCCTGAAACTGCTGGGTGCCCAGCGCTACCGGAAGATTGCCAACCATGGCGCGCGGAATATGCCAGTAATATAAAAAGGCTCCCGATGCAGCAACAGGCATCCACAGGAGAATCCAGAATGAAATGTATTTCAGGATGTTGGTTTTCCACTGGTTTTGTTTTTTAATAGCATAGGCGATAAACATGAGGGCGACTGTACCAGCCATCATCATTGCCACCGGGGTTCGGAAAACAAGTTGTGGCAGGTAAATCGGGTTCAGAAATCCGGTAACAAGCGATTTTTT
This sequence comes from uncultured Mariniphaga sp., assembly GCA_964500105.1. Classification (GTDB taxonomy): domain Bacteria; phylum Bacteroidota; class Bacteroidia; order Bacteroidales; family Prolixibacteraceae; genus Mariniphaga. The sequence goes on from CAZCPH010000235.1 coordinate 667, forward strand.
CTCAATCCAGCTTCCGGGATCCATCATAAAGGCCAGAATGCCCACAATAATAGCCATGGTTAACCACGAAAAGATGCTGAGAAACAGGCCAAAACGAATATGCTGCCTTTTTCGTTTAGGCGATTCGTTCGATTTTTTCCAGGTGAGGTAATAAATCATGATGAAAACCACTTCGAGCACAAAAATAATCCACTCGCTGAACCAGGCGAAATAGAAAACGCGTATGAGGCTTCCGAGCGATGCCGGATTGGCCAGCGATGTGGCAAACCAGATGCCAACGCCGGTGAGCGCTCCCACAGTGGTGGTTATTACAAACGCAAAAAACATCAGTTTGCGGGCTGCTTCATCCCAGGCTTTGCCTTCTTCGGGTTTGGTTTTGCTTTTCAGGTATCCCCTGAATTCCAGCAGTGTGACCAATGGTGCAAAACCTACAGCCAGTGCATGGTTGATTATAACATGAAGTATAGCAATAACGGCAACCAGCATCCGGTTGCCCATAAAATCGAGGTGAAACAACGGAAAATCCATAATTTCTGGTTTTTTTATTTTCCGAAAAATAGGAATTATTTTATTTTGTTCTGCTGACAAATGAACAAAAAACCGAAATAAACCAAGGTTTTTGAAAAAACAGACAAACTAACAGAATTGTATTCTTCCGGATTTACATTGGTTTCTTTAAAACGTTTTGTTGAAGCCCGATTTTATGCAATTTTACCTGCAGATTCTTTTTGTATTTTTACACTATAAACTAAAATTATGCACGAAGCTTTTACACTTACAACGCCGGCTCTTTTGTTTTCAGCAGTTTCGCTGATTTTGCTGGCCTATACCAATCGTTTTATTGCTTATACAGGTGTGGTGCGTAACCTCTACAAGCAGTATAAGGAAAATCCTACTTCGGTGCTGAAGGGACAAATTAACAACTTGCGCAAACGGTTGTATCTGATCCGGACAATGCAATTGCTGGGGGTATTCAGCCTGTTTTTATGTGTGGCCACCATGTTTCTTCTTTTTGTAGGCTATTTGCTGGTTGCCGCTTATTTTTTCGCTTTGGCTTTGTTGCTGCTTTGTGCATCGCTGGCACTTTCCATCTGGGAAATTCAGATTTCAGTAAAAGCATTGGAGTTGCATTTAAGCAATATGGAGGATTAGAAAAAAGCTTTAATCATTCAGGTCTTGACACAATGGAAATTCGATAGTAACGATTTCAATGAATGATTCAAAAGAATCACCGGATTTTCTAAAAAATTATATTTTCAAAATTTAAGTTATTATAAACATTTGTATTGCTGTTTTTTGTAAATTGTTGTATCAAAAAATTCTTTTTGATGAACCAGGAAGAAATTAATTGATTGTTTGGTAAAGTAATACTGCGTTAAATGGCTTGTCAAAAAATTTCAGGTATCGTTCTGTCTGATAATATATTATCGAGAAAGATTCTTGTGAATATAATTTTGAAAAATTGTCCTGAAATAGAAATTGTTGATGAATGTAAAACGATTAAATCTGCGCTTAGATGCATTAAAAAATACCATCTTAATTTGGTTGTTCTCGATATAATGTTGTCTGGGTCCAAAGTTTTTGAGCTGATTGAAAAAATTGAGAACAATGGTTTAAAAAAAATAATTGTTGCCCCTAATTCCGATTTTGCGGTTGAAGCATTTCGATTTGCTGCAACCGATTACCTTTTAAAACCTGTTAAAGTGGAAGAACTAAAGAAAGCTTTAAAAAAGGTTCAACACGAAATACTGCTTGAAAGTTCTTATCAGGACAATCAATATTCGGAACAAAAACAGGAAGTTAAGAGATCCGCTTCTTCAGATATGGTAATTTTTCACCGCAAAGGATTTGATGTGATCAAATTGTCAGACATTATTTATTGCGAAGCAAATACCTATTGTACCAACTTTTATATTTCAGGAAAGAAAACGATTTACAGTTCCAGAAATCTGAAGTACTATGAAGGACTTCTTCCCTCCGGCCAGTTTATGCGGGTTCATCATTCTTTTATAATCAATATTCAGCATGTTGTTGGTTATACAAACCATGAAGAAATTTTGCTATCCGAGAATTTACGCTGTTCATTGAGTGGATCGCATAAACATGAGTTTATGCAACTGTTCAGGAAAACAGAGTAAATTTCATTCCCCGTTTTAGTCCATTTTTTTTGCAATGCCTGAATGTTCATTCAGGCAAATTTGACAGACCGTTCTGTTTTGTTTCCATTGCCCCCGTTTATCGTATAACTGATTCTGAATGTAGGTTAAATCGACCCGGTTATTGGATTGATATTGATAACATTTCTTTATTCTGTAACTTGATTTAAAGAAATAACCAATTAAAATCAACTGACGTGAAAAACAGCAGGAAACGCATGTTGCAGTCCCCGCTAAAATCCATATAATCAAGAATAAAACATTAAAAATTTACAACCATGAAAAACTTTACCAAATTATTTGCAGTACTTCTGTCAACCTTGTTTTGTATTCAACTTCATGCACAAACATTCGGTGTAAGAGGCGGTTTAAGCATGGCCAACATGCTGGAAAAAGATGAAGACGGAACGTACAGTGGCGACTATCAGATGAATCCCGGATTTCATGCCGGAATTGCAGTTGATTTTCCCATTGTTGAAATGGTTTTTTTTGAAACCGGATTGTTTTTCAACACGAAAGGCTTTAAGCTGACAGAGGAAGAAGAAGGTGTTGATGTTACTGCAAAAGCAAAATTATATTATGTCGATATTCCTTTAACGCTCAAGGTTACAGGTGATGTAAACGAAGGAATGAAAATATTTGGTTTGGCCGGACCCTATGTCGGTGTTGGTTTAAGTGGTAAAACCGTTGCAGAAGGTTCAGCAGAAGGATTTAATGTTTCTGTTGATGAAGATGTTAGCTGGGGCTCGGGAGAAGAAGATGATTTAAAACGTTTGGATTACGGAATTACTGTAGGAGCAGGCCTGATATTCAAAAGTTTACAGGTTGGTCTTTCCTGTGATTTGGGAATGGCAAATGTTTCAGCTTACACCGATTATGGCACAACTGCCAGCCACAGGGTTTTCAGGTTAACAGTGGGGTATAATTTTTAATCCGGCTTTAAAAAGTAACGGAGCTGATAAATAATTTGCATTTGAAAATAAACAGCTCGGATACGATTAAAGTGGAAACCAAAAAAATGTCTGTTCCGGTCAGAAATTTTTTAGCACGAAGCTTTGTAATTCATTTTTCCAAAGAACAAAAAATCAAACAACCAATAAAAATGAAAAAGAATTTTTACCTCATTATCGTTTTAACCCTCTCCGTTTTATTTGGCCAGGCAAATACACAATCAGTACTCTGGTCTGAAAATTTTGAAGGCGACTGGACTTCAAACTGGTATGTAGATGCTGGCACATGGGAAGTGGGTGCTCCAACCAGCGGGCCAAACGCTGCCTACGCGGGTGATAATTGTGCTGCAACAATCTTGGATGGAAATTATACCGAACCTGTATCTAGCAGGTTGATCAGACATAAGTCATTTACCGTACCATCTGCTACACAGAATCCCCGTTTACGTTTTTGGCATTGGTATAGTTTTTCATCTGGTGATTATGGGAAAGTGCAAATTAAAGTAGTAGGGACAACCGATTGGGTTGATGTTTCTACTTCATATTCCGCAACAGGAAGCGGTATATGGACTTATCCTTCTATAGATTTAACTGATTACGCCGGGCAATCAATTGAAATCGCATTTTATTTTTATTCGACCAATACTTCCTTTGGTAATGTAAGTTCTGGCTGGTATATCGATGATATTGAACTTGTAACAGGATCAATTGCTTTCAATAATCCAGAAGATTGGGAAGGTGGAATTGGTGATTGGGCTTCGGAGAAGGGTACGTGGGAAGTTGGAACACCAGCCAGCGGGCCAAACTCTGCACATAATGGGGCACGGTGCGCAGCAACGGTTCTTTCCGGTAATTATGCCGAACCGGTATCATCGAAATTGATAAGTCCAAAATATACAGTCCCATCAGCTTCAGAAAATCCCCGTTTACGTTTTTGGCATTGGTATAGTTTTTCATCTGGTGATTATGGGAAAGTGCAAATTAAAGTAGTAGGGACAACCGATTGGGTTGATGTTTCTACTTCATATTCCGCAACAGGAAGCGGTATATGGACTTATCCTTCTATAGATTTAACTGATTACGCCGGGCAATCAATTGAAATCGCATTTTATTTTTATTCGACCAATACTTCCTTTGGTAATGTAAGTTCTGGCTGGTATGTCGATGATATTATTTTTGAATATGATTCTCAACTTTCATCAGAAAATGATATTCAATCTTTCACTTTCGGCATTCCACCTCAAACCGGTGCTTCATCCATCGATGTTACCAGCAAAACCATTAACATTGAAGTGGAATATGGAACAAATTTAACAAACCTTGTTGCCGAATTTACCCTTTCTGATGGAGCCACTGCAAAAGTTGGAGATGTGGTGCAGGAAGGCGGGGTAACTTCCAACGATTTTACCAACCCGGTAACTTACTCCGTTACTGCCGAGGATGGAACTACAATTCAGGACTGGGTTGTAACAGTATCCGTTGCACCAAACACCGAAACTGAAATTCTGGATTTTGGCTTTGGAATACCACCTCAGACCGGTACTTCATCCATCGATGCCACCAACAAAACCATCGACATTGAAGTTGATTACGGAACAGATTTAACCAGTCTTGTTGCT
>CAZCPH010000236.1:0-3227 GCA_964500105.1 uncultured Mariniphaga sp.
TAACGGTGTAAGCGATAAACGACGGCGATTGACTGATAACGGTTTCATCGCAGGTTTCGTTAATCCCAACGGCCATAGCCTCTATTTCGCGAACCGACATTCCGCCGTAGGTCAGGAAGCCTTCGTAAAGTACCAGCAAATCACGCATTTTCATATAAAGGTCTTTGCTGTCGGTAACAATGCCACCACCACGGGTTGAACTCACTTTTCGGCTCGAGAAGTAAACCAAATCGGCATAGCTGCACATTTCCAGGAGGATGTCTTTAATTTCCGCATCTTTAAATTCCTCTTCACGCTGTTTGATAAACCAGGCGTTTTCACCTATTAAACTGGCATCCAGCACCATCATGGTTCCGTTTTCTTCGCAAATCTTTTTCACATCGCGCATATTTTGCATGGAAAACGGTTGACCGCCAATGAGGTTGGTCGATGCTTCCATGCGCACAAACGCAACGTTTTCTTTTCCGTATTTTTTATAAACTGCTTTCAGTTTTTCTATATCGATATTTCCTTTAAACGGTTTGCTGCTTTTGATTTCCAGGGCATCGTCGGCATAAATTTCCAGTACTTTGCCGCCGTTCAGTTCCATGTGTTCTTTTGTGGTGGTAAAATGGTAATTCATGGGAATGACATCCCCTCTTTTGATGAAAGCCTGTGATACAATGTTTTCGGCTGCCCGGCCCTGGTGTGCCGGCAATACATAGTGTTTCCCGAAAACATCGCGTAGCGCCTGTTCCATGCGGTAAAAACTTTGTGAGCCAGCGTAGGCATCATCGGCCTGCAACATAGACGAAACCTGATTGTCGCTCATGGCATTGGTGCCTGAGTCGGTGAGCATATCAAGAAAAACATCTTTCGTGCTGAGCAAAAAGGTGTTGAACCCGGCCTCTTCTATTGCCGTTTTTCGTTCTTCAATGGGTTTCAGGAAAAGCTTTTGCACCATTCGCACCTTGTGCAGTTCCACCGGAATTTGTTCGCCACTGTAGAATTTGATGGCATTGTTTTGATTTGTCATTTTTATCTGTTTTGAAATTTCGATTTGTAAAAAATCCAAAAATAATCCCTTCAATCTGAAATTTGTTACAAATTGATTGTTTGTTTTCGTGTTAACCGAAATTTATAACAATTCAAAATAACAAAAGTGATTTTTTGGTTTTCAGAAATAAATGAGTTCCAGTATTCTCTCCAGCCACAAGGCATCCACTTCGTCGAACGCAGTTTTTTCCCTGCTGTCCACATCCAGAACACCAATGATTTCTGCTTCGCGGTTTTTCAGCGGGACCACAATTTCGGAGTTGGAGCGCGAGTCACAGGCGATATGTCCGGGAAACTGATGTACATCTTCCACCACAACCGTTTCCTTATTGTTGAATGCTGCCCAGCAAACGCCTTTGTTTTTTTCCAGAATCTGGCATGCTACAGGTCCCTGATACATATTTACGGTCATCTCCCCGTTTTCGATGAGGTAAAAGCCAGTCCAGAAGAACGTGTCCATTTTATGGTGTAAAACGGCTATAATGGTTGCCATTCGCGCCGATTGACTGTTGCTTTTCTTTACCAATTCGCTCAATTGATTGTATATTCTGGAGTAGCGTCCGTCTTTTTTGTTTTTTTCCATTACGAAAATTTTACGTTTTTTCAGAAGATTATTTCTTTCCTTTTATTCTGAAACCATTTATTTGCCCAGAAGGTTGGATTTTACTTCTTCCCAACTCTTTCCTTCTTCCGGATTTTCTTTTGCATATCTGTTACGGGCTTCCAATTCTTCTGCCAAATATAGTTAAAATCACTAAAGCTGTTTCTTATGTCAATTCTCCAAATTAAGTTTTAGCATCCTCACTATTATTCCTTATTTTTGCGCCTGAATTTAAAAAAGGAACAATGGCACAAAAACCGTCTATCCCAAAAGGAACCCGCGATTTTTCACCGTCCGAAGTGGTGAAACGGAACTATATTTTCAATACCATCAAAGAAGTTTTCCGGCTGTATGGCTTTCAACCCATTGAAACGCCGGCTATGGAAAACCTATCCACGCTGATGGGAAAATATGGCGAAGAGGGCGACAAGCTGTTGTTCAAAATTCTTAACTCGGGCGATTTTATGTCGAAAGTGCCCAGTGAACTGCTGGATGAAAAAGATTCCAGTAAACTTACTCCAAAGCTTTCGGAAAAAGGTTTACGCTACGACCTTACTGTGCCATTTGCCCGGTTTGTGGTGCAATACCGCAACGATATTGTTTTTCCGTTCCGCCGCTACCAGATTCAGCCGGTATGGCGGGCCGACCGTCCGCAGAAAGGCCGCTACCGTGAGTTTTTCCAGTGCGATGTGGATGTGATTGGCAGTGACAGCCTTTTGAATGAAGCCGAACTCATTCAGATTATCGATGATGTTTTTACCCGGCTGAAAATCAATACAGTAGTAAAGCTGAACAACCGGAAAATTTTGGCCGGAATTGCTGAAATTATCGGAGAAAACCAACGCCTGACCGACATAACGGTGGCCATCGACAAGCTGGAAAAAATTGGCCTGGAAAAAGTGAATCAGGAACTGGCCGAAAAAGGTGTTTCAGTCGAAGCTGTTGAAAAGCTGCAACCTATTTTGGCGTTGAAAGGTGATACTTCAGAAAAAATAAATCAACTGGAAACCATTCTTGCCAATTCGGAAATCGGAATGAAAGGCGTGAACGAGCTTCAAACGCTTTTTGGTTATCTGGAACGAATGGAAATGAAAACCGAAGTGGAGCTGGACCTTACCCTTGCCCGCGGACTGAATTACTACACCGGCGCCATCATCGAGGTAAAAACCAAAGATATGGAAATGGGCAGTATATGCGGGGGCGGTCGTTACGACGACCTGACTGGCATTTTTGGTCTGCCCGGCGTTTCGGGTGTTGGCGTTTCATTTGGCGCTGAACGCATTTACGATGTACTGGAACACCTGAACCTTTTTCCGCAGGAATCGCCCGAAATTACGCGGGTGCTGTTTGTGAATTTTGGTGAAAAAGAGGAAGCGTATTGTTTGCCGGTGCTGACAAAACTTCGCAAGGCGGGCATTAATTCCGAGATTTTTCCCGAAAACGCCAAAATGAAAAAGCAGATGAATTACGCCAACAAAAAGGAAATTCCGTTTGTGGTGCTGGCCGGCGAATCGGAGATGGCGGAGCAGAAATTCACCCTGAAGAATATGCAGTCGGGCGAACAAAACCTGGTGACCGCTGAAGAACTGAT
>CAZCPH010000236.1:3237-5356 GCA_964500105.1 uncultured Mariniphaga sp.
AAGAATCAGACTTTCGAAATCTCTCCCGCGAATCTTACGTTCGAAAAGATTCAGTATATTCTTGAAAATGAGATCAAACTGAAACTTTCAACAGAATCGGTAGAGCTTATTCAAAAAAGTAAAGCGTACCTCGACCGGAAACTGGAGGAGGCCGACAAACCGCTGTATGGTATCAATACCGGTTTTGGCGCCCTGTGCGACATCGAAATTTCCAATGCCGAACTCAGCAAACTTCAGGAAAACCTGATTCTTTCGCATGCCTGCAACGTGGGGCCCGAAGTGCCCGGCGACGTGGTGAAACTGATGCTTTTGTTGAAAGCCCACGCACTGGCCAAAGGAAATTCGGCGGTGCAACTCATCACGGTTCAGCGCATTATCGATTTATTTAATCACAAAATTTTGCCGGTGGTTTGTGAGCAGGGTTCGCTGGGCGCCAGCGGCGATTTGGCTCCGCTGGCCATGCTTTTTCTTCCGCTGCTGGGATTGGGCGAAGTGAATTTCAAAGGGAAAAGAATGCCTTCAAAAAACGTTCTGGAAAAATTTGGCTGGAAACCGGTGAAGCTGGAAGCAAAGGAAGGTCTGGCTTTGCTGAACGGAACGCAGTTTATGGCTGCACATGGCGTTTATTCTTTGCTAAAAACCTTTCGGATTGCTGATCAGGCCGATATGATTGGAGCACTTTCTCTGGACGCGTTCGACGGGTTAATTGAACCGTTTATGGAGAACATTCAGCGCATTCGTCCACACAAAGGTCAGGCACAAACGGCATCAAATTTTCGGAAGATTCTGGAAGATAGCGAAATGCAGGCCAAACCGAAAAAACATATCCAGGATCCCTATTCTTTCCGGTGTATTCCGCAGGTACATGGTGCGGTGCGTGATGCCGTGAATTATGCGGCGGGAGTTTTCGAAACCGAAATCAATTCGGTAACCGATAATCCGACAGTTTTTCCGGATGATGATATGATTATTTCGGGTGGTAATTTTCATGGCGAACCGCTGGCTCTGGCACTCGATTTTCTGGCCATGGCGTTAAGCGAACTGGGCAGCATTTCTGAACGTCGTACCTATCGTCTGATTGCCGGTGAACGCGGTTTGCCCGAGTTTCTGGTGGCCAATCCCGGACTGAATTCCGGGTTTATGATACCACAGTATGCAGCAGCGTCGATTGTCAGTCAAAACAAGCAGTTGTGCACTCCGGCATCGGTCGATTCCATTCCATCGTCGAACGAGCAGGAAGACCATGTGAGCATGGGTGGAAATGCTGCTACCAAAGCACTGAAAGTGGTTCTGAATGCAGAAAAAATTCTGGCAATAGAATTGTATAACGCTGCTCAGGCCATGGATTTCAGGCGACCTGTAAAAACGTCACCTTTTCTGGAAGGATTTTTAAAAGAGTACAGAAAACTGGTAAAGTTTGTTGAATACGATGTGCTTATGTATGAAGGAATCAACAAGACGATAGATTTTCTGAACAGCACAAACTTCAGGAGTTTATAATATTCCCATTAAAAAAGCCGGAAGAAAAACTCCCGGCTCTTTATGTCGATTTTTAAAACGTTTTCTGGCAGAATGAGTAAAATTCAGGGCATTAGCCGTTTAAATTGACTCGGTTTCCACTACTTTCGACAGGATATCGGCATAAGGTACCAACAAGTAGTTTTTACCTTCGAAATTGATTTCCGTACCTGAAAATTTCTTGTAGAGAACCTGGTCTCCCGGTGCAATTTCTGCATTTTCGATGTTGCTTACGGCAACAACTTTAGCAACTTCCTGCTTTTCCTGTGCAGAATCGGGAATTATAATCCCTGCAGCGGTTTTTTGTTCTGCGGTGTCTTCAGTCAGTTCCAGCAGAACATTCTGATTAATTGGCTGTAACTCTTTCATTTTTACCATTCTTTAATTAAACGTTTAACACTAATTTGAAGTTAACAAATATTTGTCGATGTTGTCTATAAACATCTTTTTGGTATCTTCTTTTGTACGGGCAATGCCTGACATCATGACCGGCTGTCCTTCTACCGGAATGTATAAAAATGCTGGAATTCCGCGAATTCCAAAGACTGATGCCAGCTCTTTTTCTTTTTCCGTATCAATTTTATAAACGTATATATCTCCG
>CAZCPH010000237.1:0-5319 GCA_964500105.1 uncultured Mariniphaga sp.
CGTGCCACATTGCTTGTCCGGCGCACATGAACATCCCGCTGATGAACCGGCTGATTGCCGCCGGTAAGTTTGATGAATCGCTGGAAGTGGTGAAACGCGACATTGCCCTGCCTGCTGTGTTGGGCCGTATTTGTCCGGCTCCCTGCGAAGGTGCCTGTCACCGCAAAACTGTGGACGAACCGGTTTCCATTTGTCTGCTCAAACGGTTTGTGGGCGATGAGGGTGCTGAACCGAAAATCATTTCTGCCAAAAAAACCGGGCACAAGGTAGCTGTGATTGGCGCCGGGCCAGCCGGACTTGCTGCCGCATATTACCTGCAATTGCGGGGAATTCAGGTCACGCTTTTCGATAAAGCCTTAAAAGCCGGCGGGCAACTGCGCACGGAAATCAGCGAAGAAATTTTACCCCGCGAAGTTTTGGATAAAGAGATTGAACTCATTCTGAAAACCGGCGTAGAATTTTTTGGAGAAAAAACGATTGACAATGAAGCTTTTGCCAAAATGCAAAACAGTTTTGATGCTGTTGTTGTTGCTTTTGGTGCAGTTGGAGAAGGAACAAAAAATTTCGGATTAAAAAGCACCGACAAAGGAATAATTGCCGACAGGAATTCCTATCAAACTTCTGTTGAAAATGTATTTGCCATAGGCAATGCGCTCCGGTCTTCAAAACTTGCTGTCCGGTCAGTCGGGCAGGGTAAAGAGGTGGCGTTTTCCATCTGGCAGTATTTGAGCGGCCAGCCTGTAAAAGGGGAGCCTCGAATGTTCAACTCGCGGTTTGGCCGACTGGTAAATGAAGAGTATTCAGAATACCTGAAAGAATCGGTTGTGGCGAAACGGACTTATCCTGAAAAAGGAGGTTATAATGGTTTTTCCGCCGAAGAAGCCATTGCTGAAGCCAAACGGTGCCTGCGCTGCGACTGCCGTGCCATCGACGATTGCAAACTTCGGATTTATTCCGACCAATACAATGCCGACCAGCGTCGGTTCAAAACCAGCGACCGCCGGAAAATTACCAAGCTGAATACCCACTCCACCCTGATTTATGAACCGCAGAAGTGCATCAAGTGTGGAATTTGTGTACGACTCACCGAAAAAGATGGTGAAAGGTTCGGTTTTACTTATATTGGCAGGGGATTTGATGTGGAAGTGGGCGTGCCGTTCAATGAAGAACTGGAACAGGCGCTTACCGAAACTGCCCTGAAAGTAGCCAAAGGCTGTCCGACCGGGGCGATAGAGTTGAAAAAGAAATGAAAAAAGCAGAAAGGTATTTAACCCTTTTAGGGTTGATAAAGATTCGGGATTTTTCTCTAATCGTAGGTTCTCACCTACGGCTATTATTTTTCAATCCATACTGGATTGTGAGAAAAAGACTGGTATAATTGTAATCGTTAGAGAATTTAATAATAATAAGTAAGTTTGATGTTATTTGAAATAGAGATATGCTGAAACCGGAACCCAAAGGGTTCAACAACAATAGCCGCAAGTGAAACTTACGGTAAGCTGGAATATAAAAACAAGAACCCTAAAAGGGTTCAATAATATTTAGGAATGAAAAAAAAAGAATATATTTTTCACATTTTTTTGGTTGAATTTAGTCAATCTTACTTTTGCCCAATCCGCCGATTCCTGGCCCATTTTTCGTGGAAACCAGCAGCTCACCGGCGTTTCCAAAACCGAACTGCCTAACCAGCCCAAACTGCTCTGGACTTTTCAAACGGGCGATAACATAAAATCGGCACCGGTGGTTGACCAGGGAAAAGTGGTGATTGGATCCACCGATGGTGTGGTTTACTGTCTCGATTTGCAGGGAAAACTGCTTTGGAAGTATGAAACTTCAAATACCATTGAAGCCCCGGCACTTATTCATAATGGTACGGTTTTCATTGGCAATCTCGACGGAAATTTATATGCCTTCGATTTAAATACCGGTGCAAAAAAGTGGGAGTACGAAACCGATAATCAAATTATTGGTTCTCCAAACTGGTGGAAAGCGGAAGGCAAAACTTTTATTCTGGTGGGCAGCTACGATTACTATCTGCACTGCGTGGATGCCCAATCGGGCGAAGTAAAGTGGAAATACGAATCAGATAATTTTATAAACGGCGCTCCTGCCTGTTCGGAAGGCAAAACCTTTTTTGGCGGTTGCGACGGATACCTGCACATGGTGGATATCGTTTCAGGAAAAGCCGATAAGAAAATCGACGTGGCAACATACGTGCCTGGTTCGCCTGCGCTGGAAAAGCAAAAAGCGTATCTGGGCGATTACGATGGCCGGTTTTTTCAGGTAGATATAGAAAAAGAGGAAACCTCATGGGAGTGGGAAGATGAAAATACCAACTTGCCGTTTATTGCATCTCCGGCAATTTTGGGAAACCGGCTGATTACGGCTAACCACAACAAGTTTTTGTATACTTTCGATAAAAACAGCGGAAAAAAATTGTGGGAATACAATACCGGAAACCGCGTGGAAGCTTCGCCGGTAGTGGCCGGGAATAAAGTGGTGGTGGCCAACATGCGTGGCGATTTGGCGCTGGTAAACCTTTCCGACGGAAAAGTTGTTTGGACATATGAAATTGGAAGTCAGATTATTCACAATCCTGCGTTGGCTGCTGGAAAAATGTTTGTGGGGGCCTACGACGGAAATGTGTATTGTTTCGGAAATTGAAAATTAACAACAGCAAGGGTGTAATATTTTCTTTGCGTCATGGCGCCTTTGCGGTAAAGAAATAAAAATGAACATCATACAAATTATACCCGGTTCGGGAGGAACTTTTTACTGCGGCAACTGCCTGCGCGACAGCAAGTATTTTAATGCACTGAGGGCTGAAGGACACAATGTGACCAAAATTCCCATGTACCTGCCATTATTCGGCGATGAACACGACATTTCTGATGTGCCTATTTTTTACGGTGCCATCAGCCTTTACCTGAAACAGGTTTACCCCATTTTCAGAAAAGCGCCAAAGTGGGTCGATAATTTGTTGAATTCGAAGCCTATGATGAAACTGGCTGCTTCTATGGCCGGTTCCACGCGTGCCAAAGGGTTGGAGGACATGACTTTTTCCATGCTTTTGGGCGAGGAAGGCGAGCAAAAAGCGGAATTGGACCACATGGTGAACTGGATTGCCGACCATTGCAAACCCGACATAATTCACATTTCAAATGCGTTGCTTTTGGGACTGGCCCGCCGGTTGAAAGAAAAAATTGGTGTGCCTGTGCTTTGTTCACTGCAGGACGAAGATGTTTGGATTGACCCCATGCAACCTCAGTTTCAGAAGAAAATCTGGGATTTGATGCACGAACGGGCGAAGGATGTGGATGCGCTGGTTTCGGTAAGCGATTATTTTGCCGGTGAAATGAAAAAGCGGATGAACCTCTCCGGGGAAAAGATAAAAATCATACACCTGGGTGTTGCAGTGGAAGATTATAAATACATTTCTCCAAAAGAAAAAGAACGCAACGTAGGATACATTTCACGGATGTGCCACAAAGATGGGTTTGATATTGTGGTGGATGCATTTATCGAACTGAAAAAGAAACCAGGATTTGAAGACGTAAAACTTATAGCCACCGGAGGCTCTACCGGTGACGATTCCAAATTTTTAAAAGAGCAAAAACGAAAAATAAAGGAAAACGGACTTTCAGATTTGTTTGAAATCTTGCCTGAATTTGAAGACGAAGCCGTTCACGAGTTTTTTAAAAAAGTATCGCTGGTTTCGGTACCGGTGCGCATTGGCGAGGCATTTGGTATTTACCTGTTGGAATCGATGGCATCGGGTGTTCCGGTTGTGCAGCCTGCTTTAGGCGCTTTCCCCGAAATTATTGAATTGTCGGGTGGGGGAGTGACCTACATGCCTAATTCACCTGAAAAACTTGCCGAAACCTGGGCCGGGTTACTTTCCGACCCTGATAAGCTGGAACAACTGAGTCGTGCTGGTTACGAAGGCACCAGAGCGAATTTTGATATTCACGCAAAAGCAAAAGAGACTATTGAGTTGTATGAAAATCTGCAAAAATAAGTTCCCAATTTGAGAATTTTTGTATTTTTGTTTTGGTGTTTCTATTCATATGGAAAGAATTTTTGCAAAAAGTACATTAAGAGAATTTTGGGAAAAATATCCTGACTCTGAACAGTATTTGAAGACCTGGTACGATACAGCAAAAAATGCGGACTGGAAGTCGCCATTTGATGTGAAACAGACTTACGTTACTGCCAGCATTTTAAAAAGCAGCAGAATAGTTTTTAATATAAAAGGCAATCATTATAGGTTAGTTGCAAAGTTTAATTACGCAAAACAATGGATTTTTATTCGATTCATTGGAACTCATGAGCAATATGACAAAATTGATGCAGAAACAATTTAAGATGTTAAGGTTATGGAATTGAAACCATTAAAAACAGAATCGGATTACAGATTGGCGTTAAAAAGGCTGGAAGAGATTTTTGATGCTGAAATTGGCACATCGGAAAGTGATGAGGCTGATATTTTAGGGTTAATGGTAGATGAATTCGAAAACAAACATTATCCAGTAGAAGCACCCGACCCGATTGAAGCGATAAAAATACGAATGGAAGAGATGCAACTCAAACAAATTGATTTGGTTGATGCCATAGGGGGGAAAAGCAGGGTGTCGGAAGTGCTGAACCGCAAACGAAAATTAACAGTTGGAATGATTAGAAATTTAACGCAACGGTTGAATATTTCAGCGGGTGTATTAATTAATGATTATCAACTCACCCGATAAATTTTTATAATTCTACTGAGATGCTTTTACAACTGCAAAATATAACAAAAGGCTACGGCGAACCGGGCATCCACAGCTACCGGCCGGTATTGAAAGAACTTGACCTGGAAGTGGGCAAAGGCGAAAAAATAGCCATTGTAGGACCCAGTGGTTCGGGAAAAACCACGTTGCTGAACCTGGTTGGTGCATTAGACCAGCCGGAGAAAGGAAAAATTCTGTTCGACGGGAAAGACATTACCGGCTATTCAAAATCGGAGATGGCAACGTTCCGAAACAAACATCTGGGATTCATCTTCCAGTTGCACCACCTGATGCCGCAACTTACATTAATGGAAAATGTGCTTTTGCCGCTTCTTCCGCAAGGAAAAAATATTACGATAGAACACAAAGAGTGGGCCGGGCACCTCATTCAGAAAGTGGGAATATGGGAGCAGCGGGAGCAAAAACCGTCACAACTTTCGGGGGGTGAATGCCAGCGTACGGCTGTGGTCCGGGCGCTCATCAACAAACCGCAATTGCTGTTGGCCGATGAACCCACCGGCGCCCTCGACGAGGAAAATGCCAAGGCACTTAC
>CAZCPH010000238.1:0-4982 GCA_964500105.1 uncultured Mariniphaga sp.
TTGATTTTTCAGAAACAGAAGATCCGCGGGCTCATGAATTGGAACGCCGTACCGTGCTTTCGCAATACCTCACCCGTATTCAATGTGCCGGCGAATTGCCACCCCAGGAAACCGGACTGACTTTTAACAGCTGGTTTGGAAAATTTCATCTCGAAATGCACTGGTGGCACGGTGTGCACTGGGCATTGTGGAACCGGATTGACCTGCTCGAAAAAAGCCTGGGCTATTATTCAGATATTATCGAAAAAGCGCAATACAAAGCTGAATTTCAGGGTTACAAAGGTGTGCGCTGGCCAAAAATGACCGATCCTTCCGGTAGCGATAGTCCGTCGGGAGTGGGGGAATTTCTTATCTGGCAGCAACCGCATATCATCTATTTTGCTGAGTTGGTTTACCGGGAAAAGCCAAACGCTGAAACCCTTGAAAAATATGCCCAACTGGTGTTTGAAACCGCAGAATTTATGGCCGGTTTTGCCCGTTGGGATGCCGACAACAACAGGTACATTTTGGGACCGCCGCTTATTCCGGCACAGGAAAGTCTCGAAAAGGAAATAACGTTTAATCCGCCGTTTGAATTGGCTTACTGGCACTGGGGATTGTCGGTGGCACAAAAATGGCGGCAGCGAATGAACCTGCCTGAAAATGAGAAATGGCAAAAAGTGATTAATGGATTGCCGCCGTTTGCGCAAAAAGATGGAAAGTATCTGGCGGCCGAAAGTGCACCCGATTCCTATGAAAATGAGCACTATTATTCCGACCATCCCATGGTTTTGGGAGCATTTGGCCTGTTGCCCGAAACCGTTCCGGCAGACAAACAAATCATGGAAAACACCTTCGATTACATTGCTGAGAACTGGAACTGGCCGCGCACCTGGGGCTGGGATTATCCCATGGCAGCCATTTGTGCAGTCCGGCTCGGAAAACCCGAACAAGCCGTAGAACTGCTTCTGAAGGATGTTCAGAAAAACACTTTCCTGGCCAACGGACACAATTATCAGGACGACCGGCTTCGGATTTATCTGCCCGGAAACGGTGGATTGCTTTGGGCTGTGGCCGCCATGTGCACCGGTTTTGAAGGAAACGGAAGCCATAATCCCTGTTTTCCGGAGCATTGGAACGTGAAATGGGAAAACCTTTCGCCGCCTTTTTAAGTAAAGAAAACCTCGCAAAGGCGCAAAGACGCTAAGTTTTTACCGGATTAATTGTAAGATTTTTTGCGCGAATGTCAAACGCCATCAAAGCATCTCCTCTGCGCTGATATAAAACACCGTTTTTAATCACCGGATGCGAAAAATGCTCTTTGCTGCCTCGTGTAATTTTGATTGAACTTTGTTTTTGGAGCTTTCCATTTTCGCAGCTCATCAGCGAAAGTTCACCTCCCCAGTTATAATAATATAACATGTTGTCGGCAGCTATAACTGCGCCGGTTCCGGCTTTTAAGGAATCTACCACTTCACCTGTTTCGGCATGAAAACTTTTCAGGTCTTTTTTGCGTGTTCCGCAGCCATACAGATAGTTGTCCAGTTTTACAAATCCGCCCATGTAGCTGTCCAAATCGGGTGTGCGCCAACCTTCGGTGATTTGTGTGCCGTCTTCCGAAAGCCGCAACTTTACTCCCCTGTTCCCAGTGCCGGCAGCATAGTAAATGAATCCGTTTTCGAAGAGAACATTGTTGCTGTGGGTGTCTCCCAGCCCGGGTTCCCGTTTTTCCGGCGGAACATTGTCCTGAGCATGAATCCAGAGCAATTCGCCGGTTTCCGTATCGAGCCCCAGCAAATTGTAGGCAGAAAAGGTGACGTAAATTTTTCGGTCGGGCAGTTCGATGAGATTCCCCGGGTTATAGCCCATCACTTCACCTTTGCCTGGATTCGGCCAGATGAGTTTTCCCGTAAACCGGTCGAGTGCTGCCACATTATTAACCTTGCCGCCCGGGGTACAAAAAACTTTGTCTCCATCAATCACCGGCGCTTCCGAAAATCCGTGCATGGGCAACACACCTCCCAGGTCATCAATATAATCTTTGGTCCACACCACTTCGCCGGTTTCGCGTTTCATGCACGACAGAACGCCCATTCCTGTTACGGTATAAACCAAATCGTTTACAATGGTTGGCGCTGAACGCGAGCCCGGATAGTGTCTTCCCCATTCTTTTCCGCAAGGATTTTTCCACAGCAGTTCACCGTTCAAGTCAAAACAAAACAGCGACGCAACACTGTCCTTTTCTCCGGTAATAAAAATTTCCGATTCAGTGACCGTGGGCGAACCGTAACCATTTCCCAGTCCTTTGGCAAACCAGAGTTTTTCGAGACCTTTTTCCGGCCATTCATTTAAAAGATTTTCTTCTGGGAAAACACCGGTGCGGTTTTCACCACGCCACTGGTAAATTTCGGGTTTTGAATTGCTGCATGAAATGAGGAGTGCAAGGATAAAAAAGTAAAATACCTGCTTCATTGCTCTATCTGATTGTTTTGTTTTATAAGATTCACTATGAAGTTAAAAATTACACCGTAGCCGGGAAAAATCAGTGAATAGGTGGCTTTTGGGTGTGTATGTCGTTATTCCGAAGAAAAATAGCGGTAAACTTCTTCGTAGTTTTTTACTTCCATCAGGTCGGCACGCATTTTTGCTGCCCCGGGAAAGCTGTTCAGGTATATTTTGTAGAACCGTTTCAGAATGTTGAAATTTTTGATGCCGTCCCAGGTTTGTTCAAAAAGGCGGGTGTGTTCCAGCAATTTTTCAATCCGCTCTTCCATCGGGATTTCAGATTTTTCGGGATTGAAAAACCAGGGGTTCTGAAAAATACCCCGACCAATCATCACACCATCAACGCCGGTTTCTTCCACTTTTTTCAACCCATCGGCATACGAAAACACATCGCCATTGCCGTGCAGCGGAATCTCCGGTTTAATTTGATTTTTTACCTGAACGGCTTTGGCAATTTCGTTCCAGTCGGCATCGCCTTCACTTTGCATACGCTGGGTACGGCCATGCAGTATAATTGCCGCGGGGTCGGTTTCCAACAAATGCGAAATCCATTCTTCGGTTTGATGTGCTTTAATTCCCGTGCGGGTTTTTACGCTTACTGGCAGGCTTGTGCCTTCTTTAGTGGCCAGAATAATTTCTTTTGCCAGTTTCGGTTCGCCAATGAGGGCGCTGCAACTTCCGGTTTTAATTACTTTTTTCACCGGACAACCCATATTGATGTCGAGCCCGTCGAAATCGTAGTTTTCTGAAATGTACTTTGCAATGCTGTGATAAACTTCCGGATTTCTGCCCCAAATCTGGGCCACCAGTTTAATGTCCATTATTTTTAGCAGTTCCCGTTCGGAATCATTCACAATTAACCGTTCCGAAACCCGCTCCCTGCCTTTGGGGTGGTTCATGCCTTCCACCGAGGTGAATTCGGTAAAAACAACATTCAGTTTGCCCGGCGCTGCCATTCCAGCTACAAGTTCCCGGAAAACCGTGTCGGTCACGTCTTCCATGGGAGCCAGGCTGAATGCCGGTTTTGGTATATTTTGCCAGAAGTTGTTCATCTTAAATAATTTTTTATCATTTCCCGCGAAGCCCACGAAGTGATGCCCGTGGCAGATCCCTTTCGGGAGACGACGAAGGAGGAGAAATCTCTCTCTAAAGGAGCAGATTTCTCATCCGCCAGCCGGAGGATTCGAAATGACAGCAAAAATGACAGTTTTAAAAATCAATTTCAACAATGAGGAGAGGAAAAGCATTTGATTAAATTTTTTCTTCTGCCCTCACCAACGCCAAACTCTTCCGGTACTTCCGGCTGTTCCCGAAAATAAATCGTTTTTCTTTAGCCACTGACAGTTTTCCTGATTTTTCTTCGGCACATTCAGGCGTACAGCAGCCATCGTATTTTGTTTTGCATTCGTCGCACTGAATGAAAAGCAGATGACAACTGTTGTTGGCGCAGTTGGTGTGGGTGTCGCACGGTTTGCCGCACTGGTGGCAATGGGAAATAACCTGTCCGTTTACACTTTCGCCAAGCCGTTCGTCAAAAACAAAATTTTTCCCGATGAATTTCGATTCGAGATTGGCGGCATTGATTTGCCGGGCATATTCCAGCACGCCACCATGCAGTTGATTCACATCTTCAAATCCCTTATTTTTCAGGTAGGCGCTGGCTTTTTCGCAACGGATGCCGCCGGTGCAGTACAGCAGAATTTTTTTGTTTTTTTTGTCCTGGAGAACATCCGTAACAATTTCCAGTTCTTCGCGAAAAGTATCAGCCTCAGGACAAATAGCGCCTTCGAAATGCCCGATTTCGCTTTCGTAAAAATTGCGCATGTCAACCACCACGGTATTTTCCTGCCCGATGAGGTTGTGAAACTCCAGTCCGCTGAGGTGTTTGCCCACGTTTGTAACGTCGTAGGCACTTTCGTCCAGCCCGTCGGCCACCAGTTTGGGACGCACTTTTATGGTAAGTTTGTAAAACGATTTGCCGTCGTCTTCAATGGCATATTTTATGGGAATTTCCTTCAGAATATCATATTTTTCGAGTGTTTTCAGAAATGCATCAAAGTGATGTTCCGGCACGCTCATTTGCGCGTTAATGCCTTCGCGGGCCACGTAAATCCGCCCGAAACAATCCAGTGCAAACCAGTCGCGGTAAATGTTATCCCGAAATTCCTGCGGATTTTCCAGATAATGATATTTGTAAAACGAAATGGTTTTACGGCTGAAGGTTTCCTCCATTAACCGTTTTTTCAGCTCTTCTCTGTTTATTTTATTGTGTAGCAGCATGGCTTCCTTTCAAAATTTGCGGCGCAAAAATAGGGAATTTGGATATAAAGACAAAATGGTGTTTTAATTTTGCGGGAAATAAAAAAGCACAGCCGGTGTTGACTGTGCTTCAATTTTTTATAAAAAATGTTTTTATAACGTTAACGTAACTTCATTTGAGCAGGCTGAATTATCTGTTTCGCACACCTGAAAAACGAATGTGCCGCTCAACCGTTCAA
>CAZCPH010000238.1:5047-5299 GCA_964500105.1 uncultured Mariniphaga sp.
CTGGGTTCCGGTTGCGCCACTCCAGACAAAATCAACATAGCGCACACCACGTACTTTTCTTAATGTTGCAGATAATGAAATGTCGGAAGTTTGACTGGTAGAAACCGTAACACTTTTTGAAACAGTGTTTGTGGCTCCGTCATCATCTGTAACTGTTAATGTAACAGTGTAAGTTTTGGCTGCGGTGTAAGTTCGGGTCGGATTTTGTGCCGTTGAAGATGATCCATCGCCGAAATTCCAGTTCCAGGCAAC
>CAZCPH010000239.1:0-5292 GCA_964500105.1 uncultured Mariniphaga sp.
GGCAATTTTGGAGTTTTGATCAGTTCAGGACTTTTTCAATATAAAAATCCGAAAAGCCATAAAGGGATTTTATTTTTGAATCCTATTTCCATATCATCTGCTATTATGTAGCTTTCAGGAACATTTTTAATTTGACGACGTGTTTTTCCTTTACCTCCTATTTCAAACGTAATTTTTTCATCAATCAGGAAATCGGCTACATTGCTGATCTCAATTTTATGTTTGTATTTTAGTTGATTCACAATGAATGATTCCCGCAAACTTCCCTGATTCGTGTTTTGCGGGTTCATGCAGACTGCCAGATTGGGATGCAACAGCAGTATTTTTCCCGGTTTTGAAAGTTTGCCATAAAAACTTCCTGTATTAAAGAGTGAATGAATAATATCAGCTGTATCCAACAAACTCAGATAGGTCAGGAGGGTTGTCCGGTTAAGCTCCAAAGACTGCGCCAGCCTGGATATATTAGGTTGAAAAGGAACGTTTTCAGCAATGATGTAAAGTAACCGCTTTAGCTTCTGTATGGTTCTTAAATCGGCACGCAGCAAGGTTGAAATTTCATTTTCCAGAACATAGTTTATCGTCGAAATTAATTTTATTCCATAAGTACTTTCAGATTGCAAAAAATAAGGGTAATGGCCAAATTTCATATACTGATTAAGCCAGGCAAGTGGCTGAAATTTAAGGCTTAGAAATGAAGTAATCGATTCATGATCATTTAATATTGTTTCAAGCGTGTAAACTGGAAGTTTTGCGGGAAGTTTAATTTGTAGAAATTCGCGAAATGAAAGTCCGGGAATTGAAAAAATAACAGCCCGACGGCTGAGATCGGTTTTGTCATTTAGTATTTTAAGAATTGAAGAACCTGAAAAAACTATTTTCAGCCCGGGAATCAAATCATAAATATTTTTCAATTCAAGTGCCCAATTTGGAAATTTGTGTATTTCATCGATATAAAGCCTTTTCCCTCCTGATTTGTAGAAACTTTCTGCAAGAGTGAAAAGACTTTCGATTGGCTTTGCCAGGTTATCAATTGTAATATAGAGGGTTTCTTCTTTTAATTCAGTATTTTCTGTTAAATGTTGCAACATCAGAGTTGTTTTCCCAACACCTCTTGCTCCAATAAGCCCGATGAGCCGTTCAGTCCAATCAATTTTGTCGATTAAGTCTCGTCGAAATAAAAATGTAGTGGCCCTTATTAGCTGTTCCTGAAATAAATACAATCTTTCCATAGCTCATTGTTTAATGCGTTATACAAAAATAGTTAATTTTTGTATAACGCATTAAACATTTTTCATTTTTTTATTAGACCTTTCTGTTTTTCAGGATATTTTATAGAAAGATGTTATATGCAAAGTTTATTTCTCCCTAAAAAAATAACTCCGTTTTTCCTCCTGTACATCATAGGTGTAAACATTTGAATCCGGGAAACGGTCGAAAAACGCCAGCATTCCGATATCGCCGGCGCAAAAAAGGCTGTGGGTGCTCATTACAAACATCCAGAAATAGAACACAGGTTGGCCAAAAGTGAGAGCAATAGCAATCAACGTTATCACTTTCACCACCACCAGCGGCGTGAGTGCTACCAGGGCAAACTGTTGCCGGTTGAGCACATGCCGGTCGGCTTCGGCATAAAAAATGAATTTTTTGAAGTAACCGCCAATTTTAATTTTCGGTGCTCCGGTTATTTTCAGTGCCAACAAGTGGAGCAGTTCGTGCATAATGATGAGGAAAGTGAATGCGAAAACAATGGCGCCAAACAACCAGAATAACGGCTCGTAGTTACCCCGGATGGCCAGCACAACGGGTCGGGTGGCAAAAAACAATCCCACCAGAATCATTACTCCCTGGTAAATCATAAATCCTTTAATCAGCTTGCTTTCGGTGGTTATTTGCTCCATCACAAATTCCTTAATCTGCCGGTGTTCCAGTTCCGCCACCAACTCAAACCTGTCGGAATTTTGCAATTCTTCTATGGAGGGGTTTGGTGATTTCACTTGTAGAGAATTATTTTCAGCATATCGCGAAGGCTAAACAGCCTGATGAGCATGGAAAAAACCAGAGAACCTGCTATCAGGGTGATGTAACCGTAAATCCAGTTGCCCATGGTTTTGGTTGCAACCGCAAGAGCAATTACACCACCGGTGAAAATCAGGATTTGAAGAATGTATTTAATCCCCGGATTCAGTTTGAAAATTACAAGTGCAAGCACAAGCTGCGCAATTCCGGTAAACAGCTGTGTGGATAAACTGGCATAGGCCGAACCGTATGCCTGAAATTGGGGGATAAGAATCAGGTTTAGAACCACATTCAATACCATTCCTGAAAACGCCATTATGTTGAGCTGTTTCAGACTTCCGTTGGCCGTGAGCAAAGTGCCGAAAATGTAAGTCATGGCAATTCCTGTAAAGCCAATCATCAGTAAGCCAAGGATATCGGAGGAATAAGCGGTGTTCGATTTATACAACAGCGACATAATTTCGCCGTCGTAATAAACGCTGGAAACGGCAATAATAATGGCCGGAACGATGAGCAAAGTGAACGAAAGTTTCACCATTTGCCCTACCGGCTCTTTTTGTTTTATCATCTTCGAAAAAATCGGCAGCAAAAGTCCGGCAACCAGTACGCCAAACATCGAAACCGCGTCGAGCAAACGAAATGCCTGTGCGTAAATTCCTGCCTGCTCGTGGCCGGTTTCTCCCGGTAGCAACCTTTCGAGCATCACAGAATCGATGCGGTTGTAAAGTGCCATCAACAATATGAGCAGCGCATATGGATAGGATTTCCGGAGAAAAACCAGAAAAAAGCGGGGATTAAACCGCACCGAAATTTTGCCCGATTTTTTTAAAACAATTGCAAGTGTGATTAATGCAGTTATAAAGTAGGCAACAGTTTGGGCGTAAACAAACCATTCGATGGTAAAGCGAGGCCTGAAAAAATCGTTGAAGAGCAGCACACTACAAAGTGCAATCATAATGGTTCGGTCGAGTACCGAAATGATGCTGTCGGTTCTAAAAAGCTGTAAAGCTGTTATGTTTGAACGAAGATACAGGGTAAACGAGATGAGAAACTGGTTGAAAATGAGGAAGAACAGCAGGTGGAACTGAATTTTATCGTAACCGATTATGGCTGCAATCGTAAGGCTGAAAATGGCATAAACCACAGCCAGAACCAGTTTTAATCCCACAATGTTCGACAAGTGTTTGGGCAATAAAAAATTGTGCTGCGAAATGTTCCGGTTGTTGTAGTTGGTAATGCCTAAATCAAGCAAAATGTTCAGAATCATGGAAAAGTTGAATAACGCAAAATAGAATCCATAATTCTGGTCGCCCACCATGTTTTGCACCGTGCGGTCAATTCCAAAAATCCAGAACGGTTTTACCAGCAGATTAAGGAAAACCAGTAATATCAGGTTTGTAACAAATTTTCGTTTCAAAACATTTTCAATCAGTTCGTTAATTGTGTTGGCAGAAAAAAGAAATTGTTCTTTTTTGTTGTTTTTTCGTTAAAAGGCAGTAACTCTTTTTTATGCAGAATAAATGCAGAATACCCCAGGTTCTTCAGGAGTGAAATACATTTTCCCCGGCTTTCGTTTTCCCAAAGTTCGCAATAAATTACCGGATGATGTTTTTCAAGTAGTTTTTGTGCGCCTTGTAAAACAAAATATTCAAAATTTTCCACATCAATTTTAATCCCGGTAATCTGCCGGTTTTCAGCAGTTAACTCTTCGAAATCGTCCAGACGCACCATGGGTACTTCAAACATCAATCCTGAGTTATTTTCTTTTATATCGCGGTGAATGGCATGGCTTAGCCCGTGCATGGGAACTTTATGTATCACCGGCATCACCATTCTTAGTGTATTGTTTTCATTCCCAACGGCCAAAAGATGTTCTTTAATATTTTTTAGTCTGAATTTTTTCTTTAATCGCTTTAAAATATCCATGTTAATTGTTAGCGGTTCAAAAGAAAACACGGTGCTTTTGGGACGCGCTTTGGCCAAATGGTAACTGGTAACTCCAATATTTGCGCCCAAATCAAGAATTACGCCGTTGTCGGGCAAAAGGTTCACAAAATAAAAAAAGTCTTTTTCTTTTTTGTCCCACCTGATTTTTACAATCACAAACAATGCAAAAACATAGAGGTAGGTTTTAAAGCCCAGTATTTTTTGAAGGATGTATTTTATGAATGTCTTCATTAATTCCAGCTATTTTGCAAATATATTGGAATTTTATTTCTAATTTCATCAATCAGATATGAGAATTGCTGTAAACACAAGGCTGTTGTTGAAAGGGAAACTGGAAGGAATTGGCTGGTTTTCATACGAAACATTGAAAAGGATTGTGCGTAACCATCCTGAACATGAGTTTATTTTTATTTTCGACCGACCTTATTCTGAGGAGTTTATTTTTGCTGAAAACGTAACACCAGTGGTGGTTCGTCCTCCTGCCAGACATCCGGTTCTTTTTTATATCTGGTTTGAATTTCGAATTCCACAGGTGCTGAAAAAGGTCAATGCTGATGTGTTTTTGTCGCCCGACGGCTATCTTTCACTGCGCACAAAAGTTCCTCAACTGGCAGTGATTCATGACATTAGTTTTGCGCATCGACCCGAAGATATTCCTGCGATGAAACGGTGGTATTACAATTACTTTTTTCCGAAGTTTGCAAAGAAAGCAGCTCGCATTGCAACCGTTTCAAATTATTCGAAAACCGACATTGCAAAAACATACCAGGTAAGTGCCGAAAAGATTGATGTGGTATTCGACGGAAGTAACGAAAATTTCAGGCCGTACTCAAGTAAAGAACAAAAACCTATTCGGGAAAGATATACACAGGGAGCTCCCTACTTTTTGTTTGTAGGTGCCCTGCATCCAAGAAAAAACGTGGCGGGTTTACTAAAAGCGTTCGATTCGTTCAAAAGTAAAACCGGGCGTTCAGAAAAACTGCTGATTGTTGGAGGTAAAATGCATAAAACCGGCGAAATTTCTGAAACCTGGCAGAAAATGCAGTGGAAAGACGATGTAGTTTTTACCGGCAGGGTTTCGCAGAAAGTGCTATACCGGATTTATTCCGCCGCACTTGCCCTCACTTTTGTGCCTTTTTTCGAGGGTTTCGGAATTCCAATTCTGGAAGCAATGAACGCCGGAGTTCCGGTGATTTGTTCCAGCACAACTTCGATGCCCGAGGTGGGGGGAGATGCAGTTATTTATATTAAACCAGGGAATGTTGGCCAGATTGCAGAGGCAATGAGTAAAATTTCAACCGATTCTGAGTTTCGGAACGAGCTGATAAG
>CAZCPH010000240.1:0-5281 GCA_964500105.1 uncultured Mariniphaga sp.
CTTTCAGCGGAAAAGTTGCAGGCCATAACAAAGGCGACATGGATGTGGTTCTCACCATTTTTGATTTCGAAAAGCTGGTGAAAATAGGAACACTTAGCGCCGACGGAACACTGGAAATTGACCTTTCTGAAGATCCCTCCGGCATGCTTACCGAAGAAGACCGGGAATTTTTCATCGACAGGCTGGTGTATGGTTTCCAGTATTTGTGCGGCAATCCCGACGATTTTCCGGAAGGCGAACCTAAAATTGCCCGCGATGCCGGACATATCGCTTTGTGGGCAAATGACACCTGGGCCGGCACGCTCTTCCCTGTTACCGACGAAAAACTCCGGCTTTGGGTGGAAGACGACGGTTATAACGATGCCGTAGAAGCTTCGTTTTACAAAGTTTTGCTGGTTACCGAAGATGTGGAACTTAAGAAACAGTGCACCAACTCGAATTTTTACGATGGGGAGAATGTGCAAGTGGACCTGGAATACGATATCCGGTTGAAAAAAGGTCTAAACCTGGTGGAATATCAAATCCAGACTGTTTATAAAACCGATCCTGATGTAATGTCTGCATTCCCAACAAAAGTAAAGATGACTAATCCAACGGAAAACCCTCCCATCATCTGGATGGCAAGTTATTTTTATTAACAAAAAAATTTAAAAATTAAATATATGTATATGAAAAATTTAAAGGTTGATTTTGGAATTATCGTAAAACCATTTTCGCTGTTTTTCCTATTTCTGCTGCTGTCCGGTTTTTTTACCGGGTGCAGCAAAGATGAAACCCCGGAAGAAGAAACCGGAAGTTACTTTATGAAAGCTAAGATTGACGGGCAGTGGGTAGAGTTTACTGCCGGAGATATCGTTGAAGGAAACATTGGACCTACTGTTTTCAATCACGGTTTTGGTGCATGGGGAAGTGGTTCAGACAGAGTTATTACAATTGTGCTGGAAGACAAAAATCCGGTGGTTGAAAAATCTTATGCAGGCATTGAAATGCATGAAACCTACACCCTGGGTGTAACCATTGGTTTTGTGATTGGTGAGGGGGATACACCGGTCAGTTATGTGACCAACTACAACGATGCAGACTCCAGGCTGACCATAACCCGTCTCACTGAAAAAGAGGCGAAGGGAACATTCTCCGGCACCCTCATCAATCCGGTTACCGAAGCCGAAGTAAAATTAACCGAAGGTTCCTTTCATGTTAAAATGGCCGAGGTGTATTAAATTTTGAATTGAATTAAATAATTAGAATTAAAATATTAATCTGTTTTAAATCAAATAGTTATGAAAAATTATAGACTTATTTTTATCATTCCGGTTCTTTTGGTTTTGGGAATGGAACCGGTCAGCGCTCAGCTGCTGAGAGAAATTAAAAACCGCGCCATCGAGCGCAGTAAAGATGTGATTGTTGCAAAAGCAGCCAACAAGGCTGCCGAGAAAACCGGAGAAGCAATGGACAAGCTGCTGAATCCCGATTTTAGTAAACTGACCAACCCTGCCGGGAAGAAAGTGGACATGTCAAAACTTCCTGATGCATACCATTTTACTTACCTGTATCGACTGAAAATGACTACTTCAGAGGGTGACATCGATTTTGATTATTACCTGAATCCGGACGAATCCTACATGGGTGCCAAAATCAATATGGGTATGGATATGTCTATGGTGTTCGATGAGGGGAACAACGTGTTACTAACCTTTGTAAACGGGATGCCCATTGCCACAGAACTCGATTCCGGCGAAGCCTTTGATGATGAAGACCTGGATATTTACAACGATTACACCATCACCGAACTGCCCAACCGCGAGTTTCTGGGATATGATTGTATTGGACGGCAAATGGAAAACGATGAATATAAATTCATTATGTACATCGCGCCCGATGTGGAAGCCGGTTTTGGCAATGTGTTTAAAACCGACCTGGCCAAAATGCCGCCCGCCATGCAGGCTACGGCCAAAGAGTACGAAAACGGTTTGATGATGTACATGGAAATGCACGACAAGAAAAACAAAAGAAAGAAAAACACCAGCGGCACCATGGAATGTCTGGCTTTTGAGCCTGCAGAACTGGTAATTCGCACAAAACAATAACGAGTTTAAATCAATAAAAAATAAATAAAATGGAAACAACGGAAAAAAGTGTACAAACAGCAACAACTGACGAAGGAAAAACCATTGCTATTATCGCCTACATTACCATAATCGGATTTGTGGTGGCGCTGGTAATGAACAGCAACAAAAAACACCCTTTTGCATCCTATCACATCCGGCAGGTGCTGGGCCTCCTGCTTACCGGTCTTGCATTGGGAATGGTGGGTGTAATTCCTGTTCTGGGCTGGATTATCAACCTGGTAGCCGTATTCTTCCTGCTTTACATGTGGATTATGGGCCTCATCAATGCTGTAAACGGCCGCGAAAAGCCCCTGCCGTTTCTGGGCGAAAAATATGCCGAGTGGTTTAAAAGCCTTTAATTTAGTTCGTTATGGAAAGTGTCAGATTTTTCATATTTAGTGTTCTGCTCAGCGCATTAACCCTGGGGTGTGGTGCCGGTTCGCAAAAGAATGCCAGCAATGAAAACGACAGAACTAAAAATTCTGAAGTTCAGAGCCAGGACGATAACTGGCAGCAGATGCTGGCCGAAAAAACACCGCTGGATAAGGATGCATTGTACAACCTGTTTCCGCAAAAACTGGGAGATATGCCGCTGATTGGAATAAACGACAACCCGGGTACCAACGGCGCCATTGGCACTTACGGTAACGAAAGTGAAACCAGTCACCTGACCCGGCATATTACGCTTATTATCATCGACGGGGCAGGTTACAGCGGTTTTCAGCACATCAACGCTGTTCACCGCATGCTGGAAAGCAACTACTCCGAAGAAAATGAGAAAGGCTGGTCGCGGATTGAAGAACAGAACAACCGGAAAATGATTGTGCAGGAAGAAACCTCGGGCGACAGAACCACCTCGGGCATTAGTTTTATCAAGAACCGACGGTATCACGTTACGCTTAATGGCAGTCGGCTTTCTGTTGTCGATTTACGCGGTCCGGCCAGTGAAATGCAGGGACTGAAATTTCCCGATTAATTAATAAAACTTACAGGCTATGTTGAAGTTTTACCTCAGGTCTTTAACAATTGTTGCCGGCTTTTTGGCAGGTACTGCTTTTATTTCCGGAGCTCAGGAAGCCATTCCCGCTGCCGGTGGCACTGTAACCGGCCAGGGCGGTTCGGTGAGCTTTACGGTGGGACAGGTGGTTTACACAACAGTTTCCGGCGAGGAACACACGGTATCCCAGGGCGTGCAGCAACCTTACGAAATTTGGGTGGTTACCTCTTCCGAAGAAATTCCAATCTCCGGAATCGATGTGCAGGCTTATCCCAATCCGGCAACCGATTTTGTAACACTCCGGGTTGAAGCTGCACTGAATCAACAGCTTCAAGTGCTTACTTACGAATTGTTCGATATGACCGGGCAGGTTCTGGAAAAGAAAGCCATTTCCGCGGACCATACAAACATACCAATGGGTCACCTGGCACCGGCCACCTATTTGCTGAAAGTTTACAACACATCCGGTATCCGGTCATCCGAACCAAATTTTTCCATAAAATCCAAAACATTCAAAATCATTAAAAAATAAGTTGTTATGAAAAAATTATATTCTTTACTGGCTCTGTTTGTTTTAGCCGTTTCGGTTTGGGCACAAAGTCCGCAGAAAATGAGCTACCAGGCAGTGGTGAGAGATAACGACAACAGCCTTGTGATAAACCGTCCTGTTGGTGTGAAAATGAGTATTGTACAAGGCACTGACAATGGGAATACCGTTTATTCCGAATTGTTTAACCCAAATCCCGAAACCAATGCCAACGGGTTACTTACTCTTGAAATCGGCGGCGGAGTTCCGGTTTCGGGTACTTTTTCTGAAATCGACTGGTCAAAAGGGCCCTTTTATATCCGGACTGAAATTGACCCATCGGGGGGCAGCAATTACACGGTTATCGGCACCACTCCGTTGCTGAGCGTACCGTTTGCGCTCCATGCACATTCGGTTGAAAACGACAAAGTGGACGACGCCGACAACGACCCCACCAACGAAATTCAGCAACTGAATTTAAGTGGCACCACGCTTTCCTTATCGAAAGGAGGTGGCTCTGTAACCTTGCCCACTTCGGGCGAAGGCGGCAGCGACAACTGGGGCACCCAGAGTGTGGTTTCTGATGCCACATTGGATGGCGCTGGCACATCGGCCTCGCCGTTGAAACTGGCGGATAATGCGGTAACCTCAGCTAAAATAGCTGATGGCGCGATTACCGGTTCCAAAATCGAATCAGGAGCCATTTCTGCCGATAAAATTGAAACCGGCGCAGTAACCGGAACCAAAATTGCGCAGTCAGGCGCTTCTTCGGGGCAGGTACTTAAATGGGACGGTGCAAAGTGGTCGCCTGGCGAGGATGATTCTGGTGAAGGTGGTTTTTCTTTGCCGTTTGAAGGCCAGGTAACCATTGATGGGACAGCTCTTTCAATTAGCAATCTAAGTTCAGGTGCTAATGCCGCAGGTTTAAGCGTCACGGCAAAGAATACTGCTGTTTATGGTGTATCTAGAAGTGAAAGCGGGAATATATCTGCTATTTACGGAACAACTCAAAATCCTGAGGGAAACGGTGTACTGGGGTATGCGGTTAACTCAGCAGCAGGGATTAGTTCTGGAGTTCGAGGTATTTCAAGAAGTTTATCTGGTCGTGGTGTTTCTGGTTTAGCTAGCAGTGAAACGGGGATTAATTATGGTGTTCATGGTGAATCATATAGTTCCGAAGGACTAGGAGTTTTAGGTTCTGCATACAATACTTCCGGCAGTAATTATGGTGTTTACGGTATTTCCAGGAGTTCTGCAGGTCGCGGTGTTTATGGCAGGGCAACTAGTACAACCGGAACGAATTACGGAGTTTATGGTGAATCAGCAAGCTCACTTGGATTTGGGATTTATGGCTTGGCAACACATAGTTCGGGAACTACCCGTGGTGTTTTTGGCATATCTCAGAGTTCTTCCGGTGTAGGTGTTTATGGCAACGCAACAAGTAGAACGGGTAACACATTTGGTGTTGTGGGTTCATCGGAAAGTTCAACGGGAGTAGGGATTTACGGTCGGGTTCAAAATTCAGACGCATTTTCAGGCTATTTCACCGGAGGAAAGTTTTATGTGGATGGCCGTGTAGGATTAGGTACAAAATCGCCTGCCGCCACGCTGCACATCAGCCATACAAATGGAACTGCCGGCTTAATGCCA
>CAZCPH010000241.1:0-3959 GCA_964500105.1 uncultured Mariniphaga sp.
CAAAGCCGGAAAACGCTCGCTTTGCGGGGTTCCGCTGCCCGAGGGAATGAAGGAAAACCAGAAGTTTGCCGAGCCCATTCTTACGCCAACTACCAAAGCAGAAGAAGGTCACGACGAAGATATTTCGCGCGAAGAAATTATTGCCCAAGGCCTGGTTGACAAGGCTGAATACGAAATGCTTGAAGATTACACCCGTAAACTGTTTCAGCGAGGTACCGAAATGGCCGCCGAAAAAGGGCTGATTCTGGTGGATACAAAATATGAATTCGGAAAAAAAGACGGCAAAATTTACCTCATCGACGAAATTCATACACCCGATTCATCGCGCTATTTTTATGCCGAAGGTTACGAACAGCGACTGGCAGCAAACGAACCGCAAAAACAACTTTCCAAGGAATTTGTACGCCAGTGGCTTATTGCCAATGGGTTCCAGGGGAAAGAAGGACAAACCGTACCGGAAATGTCGGAAGAATTTGTGAACTCGGTTTCCGACCGTTACATCGAACTGTTCGAAAACATTACCGGCGATAAATTTGAAAAGTCAGACACTTCAAAAATTAAACAGCGTATTGAAATTGCCGTAAACGAATTTTTGGTATCACACTATTGATTTGCAAATATTTAAAATACAAACTTTAGTCATAGTATCACTAGAAATGATACTATGACTTTTTTTAGAAAAAAGATGAAAACAAAACTTTCACTACTGATTTTAGTAGTTCTTTTTAGCGTCTCTCCGCTATTTGCACAGGACCAGTTTACCCTGGCCAAAGAAGGTCAGCAGGCACCCGATTTTTCATTTGGACTGAATGACGGGAAAACCCAAAAACTTTCAGATTTGAAAGGTAGAGTAGTTTGGATTACATTTTTTGCCACCTGGTGTGGTCCATGTCGTAAAGAATTGCCGCACCTGCAAAAAGAGGTTTACGAAAAATTTGGCAACCGTAACGACTTTGAACTGCTTGTGATTGGCCGTGAACACACATGGGAAGAAATCAACAAATTTAAGGCAGAGCAAAATTTCAACCTGCCGTTTTATCCCGACCCAAAACGGGAAATCTATTCCAAATACGCCGGACAAAACATTCCGCGCAATTTTATCATCGACAAATCGGGGAAAATTGTGATTTCATCGGTTGGTTTTAATGAAGAGGAATTTCAAAAATACATTGAAAAAACGGAAGAACTGCTAAAAAAGTAAGTCCGGGATTTACTTTTCTATCCGAATTCGAGCATCAACTGCCAAAATTTCCTTTTCATTCCCCAACAGTGGATTGATGTCGAGCTCCTTGATTTCGGTGGCAAAACGCAACAGGCTGGAAAGCCGTACAATAATTTCTTCGAACAACGGAATATTTACGCCTTCCTGTTTTCGGTAGCCTTTCAGCAGTTTCCAGGATTTCAACTGCCGTAACATCGATTTTGCCTCCTTTTTGGAGAGTGGCGCCAACCCTGAAGCCACATCTTTCAGCACTTCCACATAAATTCCTCCCATACCACAAAGTACCACATGACCAAAATTCTGCTCGTAAGTTGCACCCAGAAAAAGCTCCAGGCCCGAAGCCATTTGTGCTATCAGAACCCCTTCTACTCCTTCGATTTCGTTCAAATGATGAAATTCTTTCCGCACCTGCGCCACGTTGCGGATGTTCAGGACTACACCACCCACATCGGTTTTGTGCACCGGACCAACCACTTTCATCACCACCGGAAAACCAATATTCATGGCTGCCAGAACTGCTTCGGTTTCTGTTTTGGCCACAATCTCCTTCACCCGTGGAATGCCTGCAGCATCGAATAACCGGTGAATTACTTCCGGGGGCTGATAGCCGTTTTCAGCTTCTTCTATCGTTGTTCTGATGGCATCCATATCGATGCCTTTTTTGAAAACTTCTGTTGGAGCAGGTAGCGGTGTATGTATCACTTTGGTAAGCGCCCGGCCCAGCAAAACCTCATCGGGGAAGTTCACATTTCCATGCGAAAGGAAATATGAAACATCCTCTTTTACATTGATGATGGAAGGCAAAATGGGGTAAACCGGCTTTTTGCAGCTTTTCATTTTCTGATTCAGCACTTCATACACATCGCGTATGGGAAATAGTCCCGGACTTCCAAAAATAACCGCCATGCCATCCACATCGAAATCATTTTCGCAGGCATCCACAATTTCGCCCAACTGTTCAGCCGTTCCGGTAGCCAGAAAATCGATGGGATTTTCAACCGATGAACCGGGGAAAAGTTTTTCTTTCAGCGCCCGTTTCGCGGGTGAATCAGCGATCTGCGGAATTTTCAGTCCGCCATCTTCCAATGCATCGGTAAGCATCACTCCCGGACCTCCGGCGTGTGTAATAATGGCCAGCTTCCGGCCTTTCAGTTCTTTGCACATAAATACATTGGCCACGGTGGTCAGTTCTTCACGCCCAAAACAACGAACAATTCCCGCTTTTCGAAAAAGTGCTTCAACAGCAGCATCCGAACTGGTGAGCGCACCGGTATGCGACGAAGCTGCGCGGCTTCCGGCTTTTGAACTGCCCGCTTTGATGGCAGCAATTTTACACCCTTTCCGAATGAGCGACGACGCATGAAAAAGCAGTTTATCGGGATTGTCTATGTTCTCGATATAAAGCAATTTCACCTTTGAACTGACACCCGGAACGTAAGTTTCGTCGAGGTAGGCCAGCACATCTTCCACGCCCGTCTGAGCGCTGTTACCTACGGAAAATACGTTGGCAAAACGCAGGCCTTTGGGAATTCCCGATTCCATAATAAAGACTGCTGTGGCGCCCGAACCCGAAATAAAATCACACCCCTCGGAGGTTAACGGCGGAATGGGTGTAGTAAACACACTGGCATGATGCGGTGTCATCACTCCAATACAATTTGGTCCGATAAGACATGCATTGTACCGGTCAACCACCTCCACAATCTGATTCTCCAGCTTTTTCCCCTCTTCGCTGGTTTCGCCAAAACCGGCTGAAATGATGATAAACGCCTTGGTTTTTTTTTGGGATGCCAAAACTTCAACTGCCTGCAGACAATACTGAGCCGGAATGGCCAGAATAGCCAAATCTACCGACGGCAAATCTTCCACCGACGCAAATGCCGGAATCCCCTGAATTTCTTTCTCTTTTGGATTTACAAGAAAAATCTCACCCTGAAACGAATGTTCGGTAAGGTTTTTTACAATCTTTCCACCGGGCTTCATGATGTTGTTGGAAGCCCCGATAACAGCAATACTTTCAGGTTTGAACAGTTTTTCGTTTATCATCTTAAATCGTTTATCGGTTGTAAAAATACATAATTTGAAAGCACAGATTCCTGACATATTTCAATCTATGGTTTTCTGCCTGAAGAGAAATCTCTATTTTTGACCAAATTACTTTAATGAGCGAAAAAAAAGAACAAAAGATTGTTGTTTTCACAACCTTAACACCTGCCGATAAAAACCTCATTTTAAATGGAGTAAAACTGGCATCGGTGTTTCAAAAGGAACTTTGTCTGGTTTATCTCTTAACCCGAAGTGAGAAACATAACAGCGACAGGATAAAACACAAGCTTGTTGAATATACAATTCCGTTGAACCAGGAAATTCCGTTTTTAAAAACTTCGGTACTTTTAATAAATGAACACATTCGCGATGTACCCGACATGTTAGCCGATGAGTACGAGGCTATTTTGCTGATTGCCGGCTCGAAACTATTTAAAAAATTCTCAAAAGCGGTAACTGAAAGTCCGGTGCCGTTTCTGTTTGTTGATTCCGACACTCCTGTTTCTTCATTTAAGACAATTGTACTTCCGGTTGATTTGCGCAAGGAAAACAGCGATTCTGCATTGTGGAGTTCGTGGTTCGGGCGGTTTAACCACGCTGAAATTATTGCCATTGCAGCGAACGAAAAAAGCAAAGAATCACAAAAACAGGTTGCACAAAATGTTTCCCTTGCAAAAAAATTGTATGTAAA
>CAZCPH010000241.1:3969-5271 GCA_964500105.1 uncultured Mariniphaga sp.
TTTGGCAACAGAAATTATATCAGATGTGAGCTTTTCAATATCAGCCATAAACTGTTCAAAGGCCGGAAATCGAGCCTGCAAAACAGTTTCGAAGCGCTGGAATTTGCCCTTTCTGAAAAAGCAGACCTGTTGATTCTGCTGGGAAGCTCTGTGATTACTCCCCTCGACTGGCTTATTGGTCTGCCCGAACGAAAAATAATCCGCAACGCAGGAAACCTGCCGGTTTTGCTCGTAAATCCAAGGCGCGACAATTATATTCTGTGCGACTAAAAAATTAAAATGTAGTTTTTACTTTTAAAAATTAATTTCTACCTTTAGCTAAAATTAAAAAACGAAAAACCATGATTGATTTTAACAAGCTGGAAATATGGTTCGTAACCGGCAGCCAGCACCTATACGGAGAAGAAACTTTAAAGCAGGTTGATGCCGATTCGGCAGAAATTGTAAAAGGATTGAATGCTTCGGGCAAAATGCCCGTTCAGATAGTTTTCAAACCGGTTGTGAAAACGCCGGATGAAATTCTGGACATTTGTGTGCAGGCCAGTGCCGACAAAAACTGTATTGGCGTAATTACCTGGATGCACACCTTTTCGCCGGCAAAAATGTGGATTGGCGGACTGAAAGCGCTGAGCAAACCTTACATGCACCTTCACACCCAGTTCAACCGCGATTTGCCCTGGAGCGAAATTGACATGGACTACATGAACCTTCACCAGAGCGCCCACGGCGACCGCGAGTACGGATTCATCAACACCCGCATGCGGAAAAACCGCAAGGTAGTGGTTGGCCACTGGAAAGAGGAAAATGTGCAGAACCAGATTGCGGTTTGGTGCCGCACCGCTATTGGCTGGAACGACTCACAAGGTTTGAAAGTAGCCCGATTTGGTGACAACATGCGCGAAGTGGCCGTTACCGAAGGCGACAAAGTGGAAGCTCAGATTAAATTTGGCTGGCAGATTTCTGCCTACGGGGTGGGCGATTTGGTGGAATATGTGGAAAAAGTAAATGATTCGGAAGTTGACGCACTTTACCAGGAATATGAATCGCTTTACGATGTGGCTGAAAACTGCAAACCGGGCGGTGAATACCATGAAAATGTGCGTGTGCAGGCACGGTATGAAATTGCCATGAAACGGTTTATGGAAGACGGCAACTTTAAAGCGTTCACCACCAACTTTGAGAACCTTACCGGCCTCGACCAGTTGCCGGGCCTTGCTTCGCAACGACTGATGGCAGCCGGCTACGGTTTTGGCGCCGAGGGCGACTGGAAACAGGCGGCTTTGCTGCGCATCATCAAAACCA
>CAZCPH010000242.1:0-5254 GCA_964500105.1 uncultured Mariniphaga sp.
AGGTTTCCCATTAGGGTCGTCAGGTGATGTGAAACCTTCAAGAGTTGTCAAAGTAATTTCGTTGTTTTCCTCCAACTTATCAAACGTTTCGGAAAGAGCATCTACAGCATTTGTCTGTGTCATGCTGCCCGAATTGTCATAAACGAATGAAATGAGGTTTGTGCCTTTATTGAAATAGAAAAGCAAAAACAGAAAGCCGAAAAGCGGAATAATGAAATATATCTTGTTTGCAATAAACGCTTTTTTATGGTAACTTTTTAGGTGTAATTTTAAAATGAATGAATTATGAAAACATTACTCGTTGGTTTACTGTTGGTTTTTGTTTCGGGATTGGGTGTATTAAATGCACAAAAGCTTGAAAAAGTTTGGGAGTCTTCCGCAGAGTTGCAAACTCCCGAATCTGTTTTGTTTGATGAGGATAATGACATGATGTATGTGGCGAATATTAATGGTGATCCGTCTGCAAAAGATGGAAATGGCTTCATTAGTATTTTGAATGCTGATGGAAGTGCAAAAGAGCTGGAATGGGTGACAGGTCTTGATGCACCAAAGGGAATGGCCATGTATGAAGGAAAGCTTTATGTTTCAGACATCGACCGGTTGGTAGAAATTGATATTGAAAGCGGCAGAATAGTCAGCAGGTTCCATGCGGCAAATGCTGTTTTCCTTAATGATGTTGCGGCTTGCAGCAACGGAATGATTCTGGTTTCTGATACCCGAACTGCCAAAATTCATGCATTGATAAACGGTTCGCTGACTGTTTGGATGGAAGGCGAACCACTTGAAACACCAAACGGATTGTTTACTGAAATGGGAAATCTTTATATCGGCGATCAGAACATTTATGAAGTGGATATGAAAACAAAGGAAATCAGTAAAATAATTGCCGATGCGGGAGGTGTTGACGGACTGGAGAAAAACAATGCCGGAGAGTTTGTATATTCCAACTGGCCGGGCCGTGTTTTTGTCCATCGAAACGGAAAAAGTGTAAAGGTTCTTGATACAACTGCCGACGAAATTAAAACAGCT
The DNA here is from genome assembly GCA_964500105.1 of uncultured Mariniphaga sp. GTDB lineage: Bacteria > Bacteroidota > Bacteroidia > Bacteroidales > Prolixibacteraceae > Mariniphaga. The sequence goes on from CAZCPH010000242.1 coordinate 1,030, forward strand.
GATCTGGATTTTGCCCTGAAGCACGATTTGGTTTTGATACCTACTTTTTTCGACAACAAGGTTGTGGCTTATAAAATTGTTGACTAATTTAGGGGCAAACAGAATTTTTAATAAAAAACCAAATGGAAGAACCAAAAATTGCAGCAAAATTTCCGAAAATGGTTACACTGGAGCCCGGTACATATTTCTGGTGTGCATGTGGCCGAAGTAGTAACCAGCCGTTTTGCGACGGATCGCATAAAGGAACCGGATTTACCCCGGTTTCATTCAAAATGGAAGAGAAAAAAGACGTTTGGCTCTGTCAGTGCAAGCGTTCGAAAAACAAACCGTTTTGCGATGGAACGCATAAGGAATTGTAAATGAAAAACAGCCGGTTTTAACCGGCTGTTTTTCGTTAATTTCTCTTGAAATATTCTTTACCTGCATTGCAGATCGGACATTTATAGTCTTCCGGCAAATCTTCAAATGGTGTTCCCGGAGGAATGCCGGCAGTCGGGTCTCCTTCTTCAGGGTTGTATTGAAATCCGCAAATCTGACAGGTGAAGCTGTCCATACTGCTTCCTTCTTGTTGTTCATCTTTTTGGGAATCAGTTTGTTGCTGTTTTGCGGGCGTTTCTTCTTTTTCGAGTTTCTCTTTTTCAATATAGGTCGGAGAATTCTTTGGCGAAAGCATTTTGTATTTTTCCCTGTAATAAGCGTAGGTAAGCGGTTCTTCGTCAGAAACAACCTCGCTGTCCAGCACTTCGCCAATAATCAGAATGTGTGAACCCACGTCCTGAGTAGCTACTACCTTGCAATCGAACCAGGCTACTGCCGAATCCAGCACAATAGGCGCACCTGTTTTAGCTGTTTTGGTTTCCACATTCCTGAACTTGTCAATGTCGGTACCCGACATAAAGCCAAATTCACCAATGAGTGACGTGCTGGCATTTTTACCCAAAACCGAAATGGAGAAAATTTTACTTTGAAGAATTTTTTCGGTTGAAGCGTTTTTTTTGTGGCTGCTGATGGCAATTTGAGATGGTTCTGAAGTCACCTGAAAAACCGTATTGCCAATGTAGCCAGCGTTTTGACCATTATGTCGCGTGGTTATCAGGTACAGTCCGTACGATAATTTGTGAAAAGCTTTGTATTTCATCTGATACCTTTTTTATACTTTTATAAAAATAATATTTCAGTTGCAATTAAGAACTTATTTCCTGATTTCAAAAATAATTGATAACAATAAAAATAGCAGAATCATGAAAAACAATATCCTGTTAACTCTTTTTTTTGCCATCATCTGTTCAACAGCATTTGGTCAGAATACAGATTTGTTGAATGAAGGCATAGATCAGCTGCAAAAAAATGATGAAAATCTGAGCCATCGGGTCGATGTGCTTGAAAAAATGATTGACGATTTGCTCTGGTACCAAAAAGTGGGAGATATTGCACACGTTGACAAACTGTATATTTATGGTCCGCCAAAATGGAAAGAGGAAAACCCCACGGCAAAAGGTGCCGGCAATCCGGTAAAATTTTGGACCTATGTGTTTATTCCGAATAATATTGATGTTTCAAAAAAATATCCGTTGATTGTATTGCCCCATGGCGGTGTTCATGCCGATTTTACTACTTATTATGCTCATATCGTTCGTGAATTTATTTCGCAGGGATATGTTATTGTTGCACCCGAGTATCGCGGAAGTACCGGTTACGGCAGGGCACACTACGAAAAAATAGATTACGGGGGTCTTGAAACAGAAGACGTATTTTACAGCCGGAATTATATGCTCGAAAATTACGGTTTTGTAGATAAAAACCGGGTTGGCATTGTTGGATGGAGTCATGGTGGTTTAATTGCCCTGATGAATATTTTTGATCATCCGGATGAATACCAGGTTGCCTTTGCAGGTGTACCGGTGAGCGATTTGATTGCCCGGATGGGATATCACAACCAAAGCTATCGCGATTTATTTGAGGCAGATTACCACATTGGTCAGAATGCAAACGATAATGTAGCTGAATACCGCAGGCGCTCGCCCGCGTGGAATACCCACAAATACAAAGGAACACCCCTGCTTATACATACCAACACCAACGACGATGACGTGAATGTGCTTGAGGTGGAACATTTGATAAAATCGCTGAAAGCAGAAGGAAAGACATTTGATTATGAAATTTTTGATGCATTGCCGGGCGGTCATTCATTCGACAGGATGGATACAAAAATTGCAAAGGAAATCAGAATAAAAATTCATAAACATCTTGCAAAACATTTGAAACCTGAACGTCCGTTCTCAGGTTTTGACGATCTTCAAAAGGCTGGCTACAAGTTTTAACCAATGATTTTAAATTCCCAATAAAGATTTTTGTTTCAAAAAGGGAAAAATGTTAAAAATAATTCCTAATTTGGCAAAGTTTTTACAGATTTTGGACGAACAGGTAAAAAAAACAAAAAAATGACCAGCCAAAGAAACAATATCAGCTACAAAATCTTCATTGTTGAAGATAACAAGCTTTACGCACAGGTGTTAAAAAAGCAACTTGTTGACCAACAGTACCAGGTTAAGGTATTCTATAATGGAAGGGATTGCATTTCGAGCCTCGATGAACAGCCCGATGTGATTACGTTGGATTATACCCTGCCCGATATGACGGGACACGAAGTTTTAAAAGAGATTCAGAAAAAAGCACCCGGCACTCATGTGATTATCATTTCGGCACAGGAAAGCATTAACACAGCTATTGAGCTTATGAAAGACGGAGCTTATGATTATATCATGAAAGCTGCCGATACACGTGAGAAAATAACAAATGTAATCAAGAATATTTATCAGTCGGACCAACTGAAACAAGAAAATACCAGGCTTAAAGACGCAATAAAAGATCATTACAACTTCAGGAAACTGATTAAAGGGAACAGCAGGGAAATTGACCATGTTTTCGGGTTGATGGAAAAAGCTGTTCAAACCAATATTTCGGTTTCAATTTATGGTGAAACAGGAACAGGGAAGGAACTGGTGGCAAAAGGAATTCATTACAATTCACCAAGAAGTAACAAACCGTTTGTGGCGGTTAACGTATCTGCCATTCCGGAAGGGCTTATTGAAAGTGAATTGTTTGGTCACGAAAAAGGTGCTTTTACCGGAGCTGATTTCAGAAAAGTCGGAAAATTTGAACTGGCCAACACCGGAACACTGTTTCTGGATGAAATTGCAGATTTGGATATGAATGTGCAGGCGAAATTATTGAGGGTGATTCAGGAAAGAGAACTTGTGCGCCTTGGAGGCACCGAAACCATTTCGCTTGACGTGCGGATTTTAACAGCAACCCATAAAAATCTTTCAGCACTGGTTAACGAGGGAAAATTCAGGCAAGACCTTTATTATCGCTTGCTTGGGTTACCAATTGAGTTGCCTCCGCTCAGACAAAGGGGAAATGATATTATTTTGCTGGCTAAGCATTTTGTAAATGAATTTTGCAGGGAGAACAAGATGGCTCTTAAAAATATTACCGAAGAAACCAAGCAGATGTTGCGAACCTATCATTATCCCGGCAATATTCGTGAGCTTAAAGCTGTGATGGAGCTTGCCTGTGTGATGACAAACAGCGATACGATTAAACCTACACATCTGAACATGAGTGTAGACGACAACGTGCAGAATTTGCTATCCAGCGAAAAATCGCTTGAAGAATACAATTATGATATTGTGAAGCACTTTTTGACTAAGTATAACCAAAATGTTCGATTGGTTGCAAAAAAACTGGGCATTGGTAAATCAACCATCTACAGAATGCTTCAGAAGAAAGAGTTCGCAATGAATTGATTTTTTCGTGTTCCGGGTTTTTCATTTAAAATTTTTTGTTGATTTTTTTGTGAGCAAAATATATTTTGTATTTTTGTTGTGCAATACGTTCTGTATTGCTTGTGTGTTTGGGGGTTAACTTAAGGGCGGCTATTGAGCTGCCCTTTCTTTTTGTCAATTTCACTAAATCACATAGAAATTTCAATTTTGTTGAGTAAATTCGTAACAGTTTTGAAAATTTGAATTCAGCAAAACCTATTTTGATGGCTGTTCACGAGAATGCAGAAATTGTACTGATTTATATTGTTGGTACCCTGGGGATGATTGTTCTTGCGGGTGCAATTCTTTTCTTTTTTATTACCTATCAGAAGCGATTGCTAAAGAAAGAATTGGAAATCAATAAGATGAAAGCTGAACAGCAGGATGAAATTCTTAGA
>CAZCPH010000243.1:0-5216 GCA_964500105.1 uncultured Mariniphaga sp.
TTTCCCGGTGCGCGTGGAGTACATCAGCCGGTTTAAATCTTCAGCCCAAATAAAAGGAACGCTGGCCGACCTTGCTGCCGGAAAGGTGGATATCCTCATCGGCACTCACCGGCTGGTAAGCAAAGACGTAAAATTTAAAGACCTGGGGCTGCTCATTATCGACGAGGAGCAGAAGTTCGGGGTCTCGGTAAAAGAAAAACTGAAAAGGCTGAAGGTGAACGTGGACACGCTGACGCTGACCGCCACACCCATCCCACGCACGTTGCAGTTTTCGCTGATGGGCGCCCGCGATTTGTCCATCATTCAAACCCCGCCGCCCAACCGCTATCCGATTATTACCGAAGTACACGGGTTTAACGAGCAACTTATCCGTGAAGCCATTTTATATGAAGTGGCCCGCAACGGACAGGTTTTTTTTCTGCATAACCGGGTACAAAATATTTACGAGGTGGAAGCAACCATCAAACGTATCGTTCCGGGAATTACAACCGCGGTAGGCCACGGACAAATGGAAGGCCACCAACTGGAAAAAGTGATGCTTGGTTTCATTAATGGCGATTACGATGTACTGGTAGCTACCACGATCATCGAATCTGGCCTCGATATTCCAAATGCCAACACCATAATTATTAATCACGCCGAGAACTACGGACTGAGTGACCTGCACCAGTTACGGGGCCGTGTTGGACGTTCCAACAAAAAGGCATTTTGCTACCTGATCACTCCACCTCTGGCAACCCTGAATTCCGAAGCACGCCGCAGACTTAAGGCAATCGAAGAGTTCTCCGATCTGGGAAGCGGGTTTAACATTGCCATGCAGGATCTCGACATCCGCGGGGCAGGAAACCTGCTGGGTGCCGAGCAGAGCGGCTTTATTGCCGACATTGGGTTCGAAACCTACCACCGGATTTTGAATGAGGCCGTTCAGGAACTGCGGCAGGAAGAGTTTAAAGGCGTTTTTAAAGAAGGCGACCAAAAGCAGGCAGAAGCGTTCATGAAAATTAACTTCACGCATGATTGCCAGATTGATACCGACATGGAACTGCTTTTTCCGCAGAATTACATTCCCGGAAGTTCGGAAAGAATGTTGCTTTACCGTGAACTGGATAACATCGAAAATGACAAACAACTGCAGCAGTTTCGTTCCGGACTGGAAGACCGGTTTGGCCAACTTCCGCCTGAAACCCGTGAACTGCTTGAAGTGGTGAAACTCCGCTGGAAAGCCATTGAACTGGGCATGGAAAAAATCATTCTGAAAGAAGGCAAAATGATTTGTTATTTTATTTCCGACCAGCAATCGCCTTATTACCGGTCTCAATTGTTTATGAAAATTGTGCAACACATACAAAAAGGAAAAAACAAAGGGCAAATGCGGGAAAAAAATCACAAACTGACACTTACTTTCTCCAATGTACCAAATGTGGAGACCGCAGGTTTTATTCTCAATGAGATAATAGAGGAAGTGTCAGTGAAAAACGGGTAAAAGCCAAAACATTTTTATAAATTTGCCCCTTCCCTGATTTAACCTTTCGCATCTTTAATAGTCAAACCAACTTAAAAAAGAGATAAACCGAATAAAATACTTATATAACAATTTAAGAACGTGGCAAGTAAAAACATTTTCAGAATTTCTGTTACCATTGTGCTGGTATTGGTGCTGGCAGCAATTATTTTTTATCCGAAGTTAAAACCGATGTTCAGCTCTGATGAAGGAGGCGGACCACAGCCCCGCATGCGGGCAATGGGTGGTGGCCAGCCACTTTTTGCCAGCGGTTATGTACTGGTTCCCACCAACATGAATGAGCTGATTTACAGTACAGGCTCACTGCTTCCCGACGAAGAAGTTGACCTGGCTTTTGAAACCTCAGGTAAAGTGGTCGGCCTCTATTTTGAAGAAGGCCGAAGAGTGAGGAAAGGCGAATTGATGGCCAAACTAAATGACAAACCGCTGCAGGCACAATTATTAAAATTACAAGCACAAAAGAAACTCGTTCAGGAACGTGAATTCCGTCAGCGGCAACTGTTGGAGCGCGATGCCATCAGCCGTGAAAGTTACGATCAGGTGGCTACTGAACTTCAGTCGATTGAAGCCGACCTCATGCTTATAGAAGCCCGCATCGCAGAAACCGAACTGCGTGCTCCTTTTGACGGAATTGTTGGGTTACGTATGATTTCTGAAGGCGCCATTGCAACTACACAGACCAAAATAGTTCGACTGGTAAAAACACGTCCCCTTAAAATAGAATTTTCTATTCCTGAAAGATATGCAGGTGAAGTTACGCCAGGATTTCCCATCAGTTTTGTTGTGGATGGTTTTCCTGAACCGTTCCTAGCTAATGTATATGCAATTGACCCCAAAGTCGATATCAATACACGTACAATCGTTGTTCGGGCGTTATACCCCAATACGGGCGAAGAATTAAAACCAGGCCGTTTTGCGAGTGTTCGCGCAAGGCTTTCGGAAATCAAAGAAACGGTTTCGATACCCACCGAAGCCCTTATTGCTGAAATGTCGGGCGAAAAAGTTTTTATTTACAAAAACGGCAAGGCCAAAGAAGTAAAGGTTCAAACCGGGCTTCGCACCGAATCAAATATTCAAATACGCGAAGGGTTGAATTTTGGCGACACATTGCTTACTACAGCAATCCTGCAACTCAGGGAAGGAATTTCTGTACAGCTCGACACGATAGTTACAAATCAACAAATTGTGAATCAATAATATGAGTCTTTCATCAGTAAGCATAAAGCGACCGGTTCTGGCAACCGTATTTTCCCTGGTTATTTTACTTTTCGGGGGAATCGGGATGACATTTCTGGGTGTCCGGGAATTTCCCAGTGTCGATCCGCCTATCATTTCAGTAAGTACATCATATCCGGGTGCCAACTCCGATGTGATCGAATCGCAGATTACCGAACCACTGGAACAGTCTATCAACGGAATCCCGGGAATTCGAACACTTACCAGCAGCAGTAGCCAGGGAAGAAGCCGCATAACTGTGGAATTTGAACTTTCGGTTGACCTGGAAACGGCTGCCAACGACGTTCGCGACAAAGTTTCGCAGGCGCAGCGCTTCTTGCCCCGCGACTGTGACCCACCCACTGTTTCAAAAGCCGATGCCGATGCAAGTCCTATTTTGATGGTAGCAGTTAAAAGTCCCAAACGTTCACTGCTGGAACTTTCAGAAATTGCTGAACTTACTTTTAAAGAACAGCTTCAAACCGTTTCGGGGGTTAGTTCGGTTGGCATTTGGGGTGAAAAAAGGTATGCCATGCGTATCTGGCTCGACCCTGCAAAACTTGCCGGTTATCAGATGACCCCACTGGATGTTCGCAATGCACTAACGCGCGAAAATGTCGAACTTCCGGCAGGAAGCATTGAGGGAAACACAACCGAACTGACCATCAGAACGCTGGGATTAATGACCACTCCGGAGGAATTTAACAGTCTGATTTTAAAACAATCGGGCGACCAGCTTATAAGAGTACGTGATGTTGGCCGTGCCGAACTGGGACCGGAAGATTTACGCGGTATCATGAAAATGAACGATATCCCCATGGTTGCCACCGTAATCATCCCGCAACCGGGCGCCAACCATATCGATATTGTTGACGATGTTTACGAACGGCTTGAGTTCATCAAAAAAGACCTTCCGGACGATGTTGAAATTGAAATAGGATTTGACAACACCGATTATATCCGGGCATCTATCCGCGAGGTTCAAACAACAATTTATGTGGCATTTTTTCTGGTAGTTGTTATTATTTTCTTCTTCCTGCGCGACTGGCGAACGACCATCATTCCCATTCTGGTAATTCCTGTTTCCCTGGTGGGATCTTTCTTTATAATGTATTTAGCTGGCTTTACCATAAATGTACTCACACTGCTTGCCATTGTACTTTCTATTGGGCTGGTGGTTGACGATGCCATTGTGATGATGGAAAATATTTATGTGAAAATTGAACGGGGAATGACACCTATGCAGGCCGGGCTTGAAGGTGCCAATGAAATATTCTTTGCCATTATTGCAACAACCATTACGTTGGTAGCTGTTTTCTTCCCTATTGTTTTCCTCGAAGGAATGACAGGCAGGTTATTCCGCGAATTCAGTATTGTTATTGCCGGCGCAGTTGCCATTTCATCTTTTGTGGCGCTTACCTTTACGCCCATGCTTTCCACCAAACTCTTAAAATCGAGACAAAAACACAACCGCTTTTACAACTGGTCTGAAAAATATTTTGTGCGACTCAATAATATCTATAAAGATTCACTTGAATCATTTTTAAGGCGCAAATATATTTCACTATTCATCCTCATTGGTGCCGGTTTTCTCATTTTTGCTTTATGGAGCATTATTCCGGCTGAAATGGCGCCACTTGAAGACCGCTCGCAATTTAACGTCAATGTTTCTTCACCCGAAGGGGCTACTTACGAATTCAACTACGACTACGTGGAAGAAGTTGGCCAGCTGGTAAACGAAATGGTGCCCGAAGCCAATAAAATTACAACTTTGGTGAGAGGGAGCTGGGCATTTGTGCGGGCTGCTTTGGTTGACCCGTCTGAGCGTGAACGTTCGCAACAGGAAATTGCAGGCGAACTCTCTGCCGAACTCCAGAAAATGACTAAAGCCAGGGCAGGTGTTATTCAGCAATCTACTTTTGGCGGAAGGCGCGCTCGCCAGCCCATTCAATATGTTTTGCAGGCACCAACCATTGAACGCCTGCGTGAAATCTTGCCCGAGTTTATGGCTGAAGTGAACCAGAATCCAATTTTTCTTCAACCCGACGTTAACCTGAAATTTACCAAGCCGGAACTTCAGATTGAAATTAATCGCGACAAAGCGAACCTGCTGGGTGTTTCAACGCAAAATATTGGACAAACGCTGCAGCTGGCACTTAGCGGACAACGATTTGGTTACTTTATCATGAACGGAAAGCAATACCAGATTTTAGGTGAACTTCCGCGTCAGGAGCGCAATAAACCGCTCGACCTGAAATCGCTATACGTTCGCAATAACGGCGGAGAAATGATTCAGCTGGACAACTTTGTTACCCTTAAAGAAACAACTGCACCACCCGAATTATACCGCTACAACCGGTTTGTTTCTGCTACCGTATCATCCAATCTTGCCGCAGGGTATGCAATCAGCGAGGGAATTGAAGAAATGGACAAAATTGCCGCTAAAGTACTCGACGATACTTTCCGCACGGCACTTGAC
>CAZCPH010000244.1:0-5213 GCA_964500105.1 uncultured Mariniphaga sp.
GGCGGCGCGTATTTACCCCAGTAATATATGGGTGATGAGCGAAGAATCGGAAACCGAACAGATGCTGGAAATTATCAACTCCAGGGACATCAAACTAAAAGTAATTGATGCATTTAACCTGCATGAAGTGTACAAAGTAAAGCGGGATGATCCATATTACATGACCTACATGCTCGATTTGTATAATCAGAATGTGAATGCAAGCAAAACCAAGTTTGAAACGGTTGAGATTAAAGTGATGGATTATGACCCGCAAAGGGCCAGCGACATGTGTGACTCAATTATACGGTTTTACAACAAAAAAGTCCGCAACATACACAAGGCCAAAGACTGGGAAATGGTTCAAATTGCACAAAAAAACCTTGATAAAAAATATAGTGAGCTGGACACTCTGATGGCTGAACTCGATTTTGTACGTAAAGAATACGGCATTCTGGACTTTAAAAGCCAGGTCGAAAAAGTAACCGAAGGATACATGAATGCCCTGGCAAGCGGAAGAGCATCGGGTGCAGATACCCGGAAAATTCAGGATTTGTACAATAATCTGGCTGAAAAAGGTTCGCAAACCCGTATTCTGGAATCGCATTTTAACAACCTGCTTAGCACCATCGATTCGCTGCGAACGATTCACGACACCTATTTAAGTGAATTTGAGAAGGATATAACCTACGCGCATGTGGTGGAAAATCCGATTCCTGCCGACAAAAAATCGTATCCGGTGCGCTGGCTGATCGTGGCCTTTTCAACCATCTCAGCTGTTTTTCTTGCCCTGCTTGTTTTTCTTGTGCTCGATTACCGGAAAAACGATTAGTGAGTGATTCAAAACAACACCATAAAAATTACCCTTTTTTACCTGATCAGCATTGTTTTTATTTTGCTGAATGCCTGGTTTGTGGTAAAAAGGGAGATGATGATTATAAATGCTCTGCCTTTTTTGCTTGGGGTACTTTTACTGGTAATCTTTTCTTTTGACAAACTCATTTGGTTCGCCGTTTTTTTTGCACCGCTATCGGTGGAATTGAGGCAAATTATGCCCGATTTTGGTTTTAGCATGTATTTACCAACTGAACCTGTACTATTTGGCATTTTAATTCTGTTCATTTTAAAAGTCATTCATGAGCGGGAGTTCGATAAAAAAATTCTGCTGCACCCGGTTTCTGTTGCCATTTATCTAAACCTTATCTGGATTTTTCTGACCAGCCTCACCAGCTCCATGCCAATGGTTTCATTCAAATTTTTACTGGCCCGAATCTGGTTCGTTGTGGCTTTTTTCTTTTTAACCACCAAAATATTTTCCGACAGAAAAAAAATGGAACAATACATCTGGCTCTATTTAGCCGGCTTTCTTATTGTAATCTTTTATGCCATTGGGCGGCACTGGGGCTACGGACTGCTGAACAAACAAGCTGCACACTACGTGGTAAATCCGTTTTACAACGATCACACATCGTATGGTGCGGCCCTGGCAATGTACCTGCCATTTACTGTTTTGTTTGCACTAAGCCGGCAATATTCACAAAAAATAAGAACTATTGCGTGGGTTGTTACCGGAATCTTATTTATCGCTTTCGTGCTTTCCTACAGCCGTGCAGCGTGGCTGAGTATGATGTTTGCCCTGGTGGTTTGGGCAATTATTAAGCTGAAAATCAGGTTTCAGCCCATACTCATTACGGGAATCGTGGCTCTTGTTCTTATTTTTTCGTTTCAGCACCAAATCGTGATGTACCTTGAACGAAATTCCGACGAATCGTCGTCGAACCTGACAGAGCATTTTTCATCTATGACCAATATTTCTACGGATGCTTCGAACCTGGAGCGAATTAACCGCTGGAGTTGTGCCATAAGCATGTTTAAAGAGCGGCCGGTTTTTGGTTACGGCCCGGGCACCTACATGTTTCAATACGCCAAATACCAACTCAAAAAAAACCGCACCATCATCAGCACCAATGCCGGCGACGGCGGAAACGCCCACAGCGAATACCTGGGTCCGCTTTCGGAATCAGGAGTTTTGGGTCTGGTATCATTTCTGATATTGATTATAACCGTGTTATATACCGGCATTCACACCTGGACAAGGTTAACTGACAAACAACTGAAAGGCATAATTTTAGCAGCAATTGTTGGCTTGGTAACTTACTATATCCATGGTTTTCTGAATAACTTTCTGGATACCGACAAGCTTTCGGTGCCGTTTTGGGGATTTACAGCGATGATTGTGGCCATCGATTTGTATTCGCGGCAGGAAGGAAATTTGGCACAAAAAAATCCGGTCTGAAAACTCAAACCGGATTCTCCTGTATTTTCTGCAAATTTATTATTTCACCCGTTCGCTGTAGGAACGATCGCGGGTATCTACTTTAATTACTTCGCCTTCGTTAATAAACATGGGAACCATAATTTCGGCGCCGGTTTCAAGGGTAGCCGGTTTTAGTGCGGTAGAACTGGCGGTGTTCCCTTTTTCGCCTTCAATGGTTTGGGTAATCTGCAATTCAACAAACGAAGGCATTTCTGCGGTTAACGGGGTTTCTGTTTCTGCATGAAACTGAATTTCCACCAGTTGCCCTTCTTTCATCAGGTCGTTGTTTTCAATCATGTTTTCCGGAATCGAAATCTGTTCAAAGGTTTCGGTATTCATAAAATTGAATCCCATGTCGTCTTTGTACAAATACTGGTACTGACGCCTTTCAACCCTAACCTCATCTACTTTTACTCCTGAAGAAAAGGTATTTTCTATTAACCTGCCGGTTTTTACGTTTTTCAGTTTTGTGCGCACAAAAGCCGGTCCTTTGCCCGGTTTTACATGTAAAAATTGAACGATGGTATAAATATCGTCTTTAAACATGATGCACATGCCGTTTCTAAAATCTGCTGTTGATGCCATGAATTTTTCTTTTACTTTTTAAAACCGCTGCAAAAATAAATAAATCGGTTAAAAATGAACACATTCGGAGATTTTTTGATCAAGAAAAAATTGAATTAACGTGCAGTTTGCTTTTTCCCGTCGATATGATAGCTTTCCAGTTCGGCACGCAGCGCGCCTACCCGCATGTCAAACTCGAGCAATACCGGCAGGTTGGTTTTTTTGGAAATGTAAAACTTTAGCCCGTCGGACCGATTGAGTAGTTTCCCTTTATCAACTGTTGGCTTCAGCACGTAACAATCGATTTTGCCCAGACCGGTTTCAATTTTCTCGTCGCCCAGGTAATGCACTGTAACATCATCTATCTTGTCGGCATGAAAAGTGGGAAGCGTAAGCGAACGACCGGGCTCCAGATTATCGAGCAGGTGGTTATGAATGAAATAAAAAAACACCGAAACAATATCTACCAGATTATTGGGTACACTGCGCCAACCCGATTTCTGGCTTTTTATGGAATCTATATCGTGAAAATAAAGCGTTTCGTTGTACCAGCGGTATTTCCCTTCCTTGATGTTCCTGACAGATTTTAAAGGCAAACGATTATTTGCATCAACCGTGGTTTCGTAAATGTCGTTTACGCCGAAAAGTTTATCGGTAAACCCGGTTGTTCTACCCTCCAGAAAGTAGTGAATTGCTTTGGTATTATTGAAAAGTGTATCTGAAATAATTAGTTCGGCCTCGCCTCCTTTAATAAAACCGAATTTCAAATTAAATTTAATCTTTTCCTTTTTGGCTTCCGAGGTAAAACTGAAAACCAGTAAAAGTGCGAATATGATTCCTGATTTTTTCATTGCAGTATTTTATTTTTTGGGATGGTTGCTATGAAGTTTTTTAAATAAAACGGTTCAAAGTAAGCAACGTCCTCAATTTCCTTTTTGTTGTATTTCACTTCAGCAAGATTAATCATAAACCGTGCCGAAGCTTTCAAAGGGCCTGAGAACAATGCATTGGAATGGGTTATTGCTGGTTTGCATTTTTCTGCCCCGTTTCCAAAAAATAAAACCGTGTGCTGGTTTAAATACCCGGAAAATGAATTTTCATCGATAATTTTGGCCGAAACCGGCTCAACGTTGTCTCCGTTTGCATTAAAAAGTGCGGTGTACACTTCCATACGCCGTGCATCGATCATGGGGCAAAACAGTGCGTTTTTCAAATCGACAGAATCGGCCACATAACTTTCTTTGTGCAATGCGGCATATTTCCCCAAAGCATCGAGCGTTCCAACAGCAATTAACGGAATACCAAGCGAATAGCACAATCCTTTGGCAACCGAAACGCCAATACGCAAACCGGTATATGAGCCGGGACCTTTGCTTACGGCAACGGCATCGAGCTTTGCCGGATTAAAACTGCTTTCCCTGAATAGTTCTTCAATAAACACCGTTAGCAGTTGAGAATGGTTCAGCCCTTCGCTGCTCTCCTTTTCAATCAGAATTTCGCCGTTACGGGCCAGATTAACTGAACAAACTTCTGTTGCGGTTTCAATATTTAAAATGGTTGCCATTTGTTTCTGTTTCAATACGTGTAGCGCGCAAAAGTACAGAAATGTTTTAAATCTGAATTCTCCCGTTCAGCACAACAGCATCGAGCTTCATCTCTTTTGCTGCCTCAATGGCATCTTCTTCAGAATGTACTATAGGCTCACCTTTGCGGTTAAATGAAGTGTTAATCAGCGCTTTCACTCCGTATTTTTTGTCGAGATATTCCAGCAAATCGTACAAAAACGGATTTTCTTTGCGGTTAAAAAGAGTTTGAAAGCGGGCCGTTCCATCGGCGTGGAGAGCTCCGGCAATTTCTTTTTGCCTTTCCGGAAGAATTTTAAAGTCGAGCAACATGTATTTCGAGAGATGATTAATTTCCTTATTCCCCGTAAAACAGCGTGTATTTTTCTCCAGCGCAACCGGTGCCAGCGGGCGATACCATTCGCGGCCTTTTTTGTTCATGCTGATTTCCTGCGCCAGTTTTCTTGAACTGGCAAGCGCCAGAATGCTTCGGTTGCCCAGTGCACGCGGTCCCGCTTCGCCGAATCCGTTGCAAACGCCGATAACCTTTCCATTCACCAGCAGTTCCGAAACTTTGCGTATCGTTTCCGGAGTGTAAAACGTTTTATATTTTTCAATATTCCAGTTGTTCAGGTAACTGTTTTGAATCCGGACCGAACCGTGTTTTTTCCATTCGGCAAATGCAGCGGCTCCCGGCGCAAGCCCGCTGTCTTCGGTACAGGGCGGAATAAAAACCTGATTAAAAAGGCCGCTTTCCACAATACGCGTGTTGGCTACAATGTTCAGTGCCG
>CAZCPH010000245.1:0-5201 GCA_964500105.1 uncultured Mariniphaga sp.
AAATGCAAACAACAGCAAACCAATAGCAACGATGTATTTGCCGTAATCGCCCAGCCAGCTTCGGGTAAATGCAATAGTGGTAAGCGGGGCACTGTGTAATAACGACAACCCAGAAAGTGTCAGTCCCGGCTGGCTCACCAGTTTTCCTCCGGCAAAACCGATTTCTCCGGTAAAAGGTTGATTGTTCAGCCAAACTTTTACGTCTTCAGCAACTGAACGGGAGTGAAGAACAGTGGGTTGGTTTTGAATAATTCCGTCAACAACGTGAAGGTTTCCGCTGAGCAGCGGCAAATTGGTTTCACCCGCCAAAAAGTGGTAAAGTTGTTCTTTTTCTGCGGGATTAGAATCAGAGTAATGTCCTTCAAGCACAAGCAAGTCGGTTTCCTGAAACTGGTTGGGAAGTTTTTCCTGCCACACTCCGGAAGAGAGAATTACCAAACCCGTAAGTGAGCAAATGATGATGGTGTCGATAAACGGTTCGAGCAGTGCCACAAGTCCTTCCGAGACCGGTTCATGTGCGCGCGCAGCGGCATGTGCAATGGGTGCCGAACCCTGGCCGGCTTCGTTGGAAAACAGTCCGCGGTTAACGCCGCGATTGAAGGCAAATGCAATACTTCCGCCCAGAAATCCGCCAACGGCAGCTGTTCCGGTAAAAACATCTCCTACGATGGCGGCAATGGAAGGAATAATATTTTGGTAATTAAATGCAATAACCAGCACTGCACCAACAAAATAAATAATGGCCATTATGGGTACCAGCCGCGAAGTTACTTTGGCAATACGTTTAATTCCGCCCAAAATAACCATGGCAAGCAAAACAGCGAGCACTGCACCGGTTAAAACATGGTTCAACCCAAAGGTTTCGAACATGGAATTGGCAATACTGTTTATCTGCGGTAGATTTCCTGTTCCAAACGATGAAAGGATGGTCGCAACAGCAAATAGCGCACCCATCACTTTTCCGGTTTTTATAACTTTTTTGTTTTTCAGATGAATATTCAGCCGTTTGCGCATGTAATACATGGGGCCGCCGGCTATGGAGCCGTCCGAAGCTTTTTCGCGGTATTTGTGCGACAGCGTTACTTCCACAAATTTGGTGGTCATACCTACGGCGGCAGTAACCAGCATCCAAAACAAAGCGGCTGGACCACCCAAATGAATGGCGAGCGCCACGCCTGCAATGTTTCCCGTTCCTACCGTACCTGACAGTGCTGTTGTAAGTGCCTGAAAATGTGAAGTGTCTCCTTCATCTCCGGCTTTGTCGAATTTACCACGGACAATACGAACGGAATGCCGCAGATAGCGGAACTGCGGGAATTTCAGATAGATAGTGAAGAAGAGGCCGGTGCCAAGCAATAAAAAAACGAACCATTGTGATCCGCCAATATGACTGTCGATTACTGATAGGAAATTGTTTAATTCGTTCATTTCAGGTTCATTTTTTTTATTTCCGGCTAAAAATAGCAATCTATTTCATAAATTAGCAACATAATTTTTAAAAGTGAAAATCATGTTGCCAAGATTTCTTTTAGCAGACAACTCGCTGGAAACACCCGAGACTATTTTTGTGGTGCACACCGAAACGCCGCGTTTTATCATTGAAGCCGATATCGACGATTTTGAGAGCAATCAGCACATTCACTGGATTGACGGTGAACCGGGCGACGAAGATCTGATTGCACAATTGGTTGAAGAAGCCGAAGAATTTCTGGAAAGGGAGTTTGAAAACGAAGAATTTTTGGACAGCGACGAAGAAGAATAAGCTATGGAAACCACAAGTCAGCCTAAAAAACTTTACCGCTCACGCGACCGCATTTTAGGTGGTGTTTTAGCCGGTTTTGCCGAGTACATTTATGCCGATAAAACGGTTGTACGTCTGGTTTATGCCATTATATCAATTCTTTCTGCCGGATTTCCGGGATTATTGGTTTACATTATTGCGTGGATTGTTATTCCTGAGCGGCCTCTGGAGAGTTAACCTTTCTTTTTCTCGGTTTTTTCACCACCAGAAACGCGCCTGAAATAACCAGCGATGCACCTAAAATGGTGTTTGGCGAAAATCGTTCGTGGGCAATCCAGTCCACACTCAGATAAGTGAGAATTCCCATCGTAATGAAGGTAATGATGGGATTCAGAAAAATGATGACACTTACTTTGCTGGCTTCGATAAACCGCAGTGCCTGGGCCAGACTGCTGTATGCAATCAGCGTGTTCAATCCCAAAAATACAAGCAGTAGCCACCATGTCCAGTGCAGTTGAAACACGGGCGCCAAATCAATTGCGGGTATGTAAATCAGGGTGGGGAACCCAAACAGAAACAGGTTGAGCATGGGAGCCGAATATTTGACTACCAGTTTTTTCTGCATCACCGCGTAAACTGTCCAGGCCAGCGCGCCGCTTAACGTGAACAACACTCCCATATTGTACTGCTCTTTTCCTTCAAAAAATGCCCGGAGCTGGTCGTTGTAAAAAAAGGCAAACCCCGAAAGGGCAACAAAAAAGCCAACCATCTGCAATCTCGATAGTTTTTCCTTGAAAATGACAAAGCCTGAAAGTGCCAGCATCATGGGGCCGAATTGGATAAAAAGTTGTGCGTTGCTTGGAGTTGTGTATTGAATTCCGAGCATAAAACCCAAATAGTTCCACGAAAGTGCCACTGCAGCTATAATGAGCAGAAGCGGTGGTTTAACCAGAATTTTCAGGGAAGAAGGACTGCGATACAACTGCCAGCCCAACAAAATAGTAAACGCCACAAAAAACCTAAACCAGACAATGGTTTTCGGATCCACTTCGCGCACGGCAACCTTCAGCGCAATGGCCAGAAAACCCCATAAAAACGCGGTTACTGCCGCATAAATGACTCCTTTTGTTTGATTGGACATCAGACGTGTTTATAACAATGAAACCGACTTAAGAATTAAGAATTTCGAATACTTTATTCATTACTTCGTTAATCTTGAATGAATGAATTCTTCCGATTCTTTTGAGTACTATATGCTTATCGGCTGTAAAAATTCGGTTTGGCCGGATATTGCTTGTTTTGTTCAGGTTGCCGGATGAAAAATCTTTTGAATTCAGTGCGATTGAATAGAAATCTTTTACATTTTGGCTGGTTATCTGGCATAAAATAATATCATCTCCCGCTAAATCTGCAAGAACCAAAGCAGGTCTTCGTTTTGATTCCGATAAATCGGAAAACGGAAAAGGAACAACAACAACTTCGCCCTTTACAAATTTTTCCATGCTTCGTCTTCTTCCGGTTTTAACCAGTCTTTTGCAAGCGAATCCTCACTGGCCAAATGTGTTTCAATTTTTTCTCCTGTTTTACGTGATTTCATTATTCGGATAAACCGGATAACTTCATCGGCAAAATCATCGGGAACATCTTTTAGTTCCTCAATTATGATATCTTTTTTAACCGTTGTCATCTTTTTTCTTTTCCGTAAAGTTAAAAAGAAAACGCTACTTCCGCAATTCGGCGCCCAACTCCCGCTCGAAGGTTGCAACCAGCTTTTGCATGGTTTTGTCAATCTGCTTGTCGTTGAGCGTGCGCAGGTCGTCGCGCAGGATGAAACTTACCGCGTATGATTTTTTGCCTTCCGGAACACCTTTGCCTTCATAAACATCGAAAAGCCCCACTTCACGCAAAATTTTTCGTTCGGTTTTGTAGGCAAGTTCTTCAATTTGCTGAAACTTCACCTGCTTGTCGATAAGTAGCGCTAAATCGCGGCGTACAGTGGGGAATTTCGGTAATTCCTGAAATTCTACCTTGTGTTTTTCCCTGCGCATCATCACGGCGTCCCAGCTGAAATCGGCGTAATAAACCGGTTGGTCCACCTCGAATTTTTTCAGGAATTTTTTCGTCACAACACCCAGTTCCAAAACCGTTTTGTTGTTTTCCACATAAGTTAGTCCTTCTGAAAACAGTTCGTTCTGTGTTTCCGAAACTTTCAGCATGCTGAGCACAAAACCCATGCGTTTCAGAATGTTTTCGGCGATGGATTTAAGCTGAAAGAAGGATGTCGGTTGTTGTTCGCCGGTCCAGCTTTCTGAAACTTTTGCCCCGGTTATAAATAGTCCCAAATGCTCTTCTTCGCGGTAATTTTTTAATGGATTTTCCCTCAGTTCGGTGCCTTTAAAAAAGTAGCAGTTGCCGAATTCGTACAATTTCAAATCCTTGTTCTGGCGGTTGGCGTTGTATGCCACACATTCCAGTCCGCCGAAAAGCAGCGTCTGGCGCATACCTTTCAGGTCGGCGCTGAGCGGGTTCAGCAGGTTCACGGTCTGTTCGGCTTTGTACTGTTCGAGCCCTTCGTAATAGCCGGCTTTGGTGAGCGAATTCGACCAGATTTCGTTAAAGCCCTGAGCGGTTAACATTTCGGCCACCAGATTGCGCACCTGGTCGGGATCGGGTTGCGGGGCGTTTTGCAGCGACGCTTTTACCAGCGACGGTATTTCCACATTGTTGTAACCGTAAATACGCAGGATTTCCTCAATTACATCTGCTTCGCGCTGTACATCTACGCGGTAGGGCGGAACAAGCAGCGACAACCCGGTTTCGTTTTCGTTTTCGATTTCAATTTCAAGTGAGGAGAGGATGTTTTTGATCGTTTCTGCGCCCAAATCTTTTCCCACCAGTCGGGTGATGTTTTCATAGGAAACCTGAACGTTGAAATGCTCTGCGGGGCGTGGATAAACATCCACAATTTCCGAAGAAATGGTTCCGCCGGCAATTTTCTTAATCAGCAAAGCTGCCCTTTTAAGTGCGTAAATCACGCCGTTGGGGTCGGTACCGCGTTCGAAACGGAACGACGAATCGGTGTTCAGTCCGTGGCGGCGGGCCGTTTTACGAATGAAAACCGGGTCGAACCAGGCACTTTCCAGGAACACGTTTTTGGTGCTTTCCTTCACACCCGACTGAATGCCGCCAAACACGCCCCCAATGCACATGGGTGTTTCGGTGTTGCAAATCATCAGGTCTTCTTCGTGCAGTTCGCGTTCCACTTCGTCGAGCGTGGTGAATTTTGTTCCCGCAGGCAGCGTTTGCACCACCACTTTTCCGCCGGTAATTTCAGCGGCATCGAACGCGTGTAGCGGCTGACCGGTTTCAAAAAGCACGTAGTTGGTAATGTCCACCACATTATTAATCGGCGTCTGGCCAATGGCTTTCAACCGGTTTTTCAGCCAGTCGGGCGATTCTT
>CAZCPH010000246.1:0-5193 GCA_964500105.1 uncultured Mariniphaga sp.
TTCTCAATTTTCTCTATCCGGGTAAACTCAACTGCGAAAAAGTAATTGTAATGAAAAATTGGTTCAGGCAGACCGGCCTTTTCAATTTCCTGCTTAATTCTGGTAATTCCAGTACCCAGTTTTTCGATAAAACCGGCACGTTGCATTATATTGGCGAGAATAGCATTGCGGGCCAGGCTGTATTTACCGAAATCCTTTGCCGGCATTCCTTTTGGAAGCCCACCCGGATTGGAAACTATAATTCTGTCCGGAAAAATTTCCACTACAACTCTTGCTCCGGTTTCAAGATAATCGCGGTGAACAACCGCATTTACAATAGCTTCCCGCAACGCTACTTTGGGGACTTCCCAAACATCCTCGCGAATGGTATCTTCAATTTTTGCAGCAACATTAATGTGTCGTTCAATAAACGAAAGCGCACTTTCAACGTTCGTGAAAAAATCTCCCTGAAAGTCTTTTCGGTCAACAATATCAATTTTTTCAGGAGAACGAAATGCCACGCAGGATATATAAGCCTGATGTAAAAATGCAACCGGAGAATCGGTAAAAATCAGTAATCCGGCATTTGTAAAAGTTGGTTTATTTTCTTGAATTTTTATTGCCCCAAGACTTTGTAAAACAGTATTTTGTTCCACGTCGGGTGAAATGCCTGAAAGTCTTAAAAATCTGTTCCATTGGTTTTTCGAGAAGTTTTTTTGAAAATCTACATCATTTCGAATGCGTTCATCAAACCTCACACGACCTTCTTTTTCGAGAAACTCCAAAATGGAATCGGTTCGCATTTTTTGTGAATTTGCTCCCGTTCTCAGGTAAAAACCTGTGGTGGTTCGATGAGGCTTGGTTTTGCTTTCTGGGACAACTATTTGGACAACGTCATCGGATAAAGATATGATTTGAATTTCAACCGGCGGATCGCATTCATTGGCAATTTCCTGAATTTTTGAAATGAGCTGATTATCGTGTTGAATGCCGTAAATGGTTCCGTCGTCTTCAATTCCGAGGAAAATATTACCGCCCGAAGCATTGGCAAAGGCAACGAGTTCCTTCTTTAAATCGCTGTTTACATTGCGTTTAAATTCGGTGTAGTACCCTTCGCCCTGGGCAATTTTATTTTGCAATTCTCTCGAAACCATTTCAAAACTGACCTAAAACCGCAAATTTTTTAAAAATTCTGCACTCGACTGCAAACAACCCAACCCATCGGGTTCATTGTCGCGTTCCACAATGTAATGTTCAATTCCTTGCTTTTTGGCTTCTTTGAAAATGGGGCCAAAATCGATAATTCCTCTACCCGGGCAGATGAAATCTTCGTCGGGGGCCATGTCTTTTACATGGAGAATTGGAATTCTGCCGGAATATTTTTTTAACACTTCCAGCGGGTCGCCACCGCCTTTTTTCACCCAGTAAATGTCCATTTCGCAATTTACCAGCTTAGGGTCAGTGTTTTCCATCAGGTAATCAAAAGGCAAGCCTTCTTCCATTTCACGGAATTCATTATCGTGATTGTGCCACAGGAATTTCAATCCGTGATTTTTGGCTAGTGCTCCCACTTCATTTAACCGATCGGCCGATTTTTTACAGTCTTCCAGGCTAAATGGAACATCGCCGTACCAGGGCCAGTAATCCAGCACGTATTCCTGCCCATAAGCCTTTATTTTGTCGAAACTTTTTTTAAGCTCTTCGTTGGACGACCGGAAACTGACACTTCCGGCAATAGGTTTAATGCCGATTTCTTTGCAAAAACTTACAAACTCCTGAGACGAAGAAGCGAAATTGGTTCCTCCCTCCAACTCTGAAAAACCGAACTCCACCGCTTTTTTCAGCGTACCTTTCCAATCGGCTTTCATGGCTTCCCCGGCAATTCCGGAGATAAAACCGAATTTTTTGAGTTTTGCACTTCCTTCGACTGCCAGCAAATTGAACGGATTCAGCGCCAATGCACCTGTTCCGGCAATGCTTGTTTTAATAAAATTTCTTCTTGTATTCATGATTTCAATTGGTTTTTTAATTTAAACCTGCGGCAATTTCCATGGTTTCCGGTATTCCGGCGTTAGCAATTCATTAGCCTTTTCGCAGTTGGTAAACCTGTTGTTGGCATCGTCCCATTCCAGAACGGTTTCTCCCACGCGGGCGGCAATGTTTGCAATGTGTACATGAACAGCAGCAGCCCGGCCAATTTCGGGCGGGCATGCCGGTGTTTCCCTGGTCTTCAGGCATTCCAGAAAATTATCCACATGCTCCCGGTGCGATTCTTTTCCCTGGTCATAATGCACTTCTTCGGTTTTTGGTGCATTTTTTTGCCCGTCCCATTCAGGATAAAGATGGTATTTGCTGCGGTCGGCTACCAACATTCCTTTCTCACCTATAAACTGAATGCCGTAAGCCGAATCGAAAGGTCCCTGCTGAATTCCGGCGGTCAAATCGTAGTTGATGACAAAATCATCTTTCGGATAAATAACATTCATGGTATCGAACGTTTCGCGGGCCATCACCTGTTTGGAAAGGTTGTCGGCATAAGTCACCACTTTTTCAGGACCTTTTACCACGTCTTTTGCCCACAGGCCCATATCGATGAGGTGAACGCCCCAGTCCGACATCAGCCCACCGCCGTAATCCCAGAAATGGCGCCAGCTTCCGTGAAAACGTGCCTTGTTAAACGGCCGCTCGGGCGCTGGTCCCAGCCACATATTGTAATCTACGCCTTCGGGTACCGGCGAATCTTCAACAAGTGTGGTGCCTAATCCGTAATTGAAATTGGCCCAGATGTTTACTTTGCGCAGTGTTCCTATTTCTCCGGATTTAATCAGGTTCATTGAATCGATAAACACTTTGCCGTTGCGCTGCTGCTGTCCAACCTGCACAATTCGGTTGTAACGTTTAGCAGCTTTTACCATGATGTTGCACTCGCCAATGGTGTTGGCCATGGGTTTTTCCACGTAAACGTCCTTGCCGGCGCTGCAGGCATCCACCATTATCAGGCAGTGCCAGTGGTCGGGTGTGCCAATTATCACGGCGTCGATGTCTTTTCGTTCCAGCACCTTGCGGTAATCTCCGTAAAGTTCGGGCGACTGGCTGTACTTGTTTTTCACTGTTTGTGCTTTTTCAGAAAGTATATTCTGGTCCACATCACAAAGGGCTACGCAGTTGACCAATCCGGTGTCGAGGTGGTGCTGTAAAATGCCGAAACCCATATTGCGGCAGCCAATCAGGGCCACATTCACTTTATCGGATGGTGCAAAACCTGCCGACCATACTTTTGAGGGAATTACGGTGGCAGCGCCAAAAGCCGTGGCTGCCAGTGCTGAATTTTTAATAAATTTTCTTCTTGAAGAATTCATGATATACTGATTTAGTTGTTTCAAATTATTTACTTTATGGTGCGAACACCGAAAACCGGACCTGCCCGGTGCCCTTCGTGAGGAACAAATTTTACGGTAATTTTTTCTTTCCCTGAAATCAGTTCTTCGGGAATGTTGTAGGTAACATCAATAAATTCACCCGGCTTTTTGCCAGAGATGTTTTCAGTGGCAATTTTTTGGTTTTCCACCAGAATATCAAAGGTTTTGCCACCGGTGTAACCGCCCCAGTATTCCACAACCAAACTGACCGGTTCATTTTTCAGTACTTTCATTTCGCACGAGAACCATCCACCGCGGTCCACTTCCCTGAATTTACGGTTTTTGTTTTCGCCTACCCAGGTTTTTTCATCTTTAAAATTGTGGTTGCGTTCAGGCTGCATCTCTCCGGGCTGAAAAAAGTCGATGGTGGCTGCTTCCAGTTTCTTTTTCTGCTCCTGTTTCAGTTGATATTCTGCCTGATGTTTTTCCCATGAATCCTGGTCAAACATGTCGAAATAAACTGAATAGCGACGTTCGTGTGTTTTGTAAAAAGGTTTAAAAAGAACATCGCGTGGCTGACCAACATTAACCGACTGAAAAGTATTCGACTGGTCTGCAACAGGTTTTAGCCAGTTTGCCGGATTCCGGTCTTCGGTTAAAAGTACCGGGACATACATAGGATTGTATGCCTGCGAATCGTTTTCGGGCCCCAGGTCGCCGGCCAAAACAACTGGTCCGTGAAAAATTGCCACCCGGTTCGAATCGTCGGGCATGGTTTCCAGTCGCAACGAAAATGGAAATTCTACTTCAACTTCATCGCCGGTTTTCCATTTTTTTGTGAGTTCCACAAAACTTCCCGGCTGGCTTTTTATGTTTTGAGTTTTGCCGTTCAATTTAACCGTCATGCCGTTTTTAGCCCACGATGGATACCTTATTTTTAGTGTAAACTTCACCGGTTCTTCGCAATCAAAACTCAACGTTGTGCCCTGTTCTTCGGGGAACTGTGTGAGCTGCGAAATTTTTGTTTTTTTCTCTTTCCAGTTCACTTCTGCGGCAATAAATTGACTCACATACAACTCGTCGGTGTTGTGATAAAAAATATTTCGTCCGTATTTGGAATGGTTTTCCATCCCGGTACCCACGCAACAGGTGAACCACTCAGGATCCTGGTATTCTTTGTGTCCGCCCATTTCAAGCGAAAGATTGTAAATTACACGCCCGTTTTGCGGATGTTGCGACGAGTGGATATGATTAAACAGCGCCCGTTCATAAAAATCCGCCACTTCCGGCGAAGCATCCCACTGAAACAGGTGGCGCGAAAGTTTCAGCATGTTGTACACATTGCAGGTTTCGGTGGTTTCGTCGCTCAGGCGGTTGCGCAACGTGTCGGGCGGCCCGAAATATTCGTGGTTTCCGTGTCCGCCGGTAACATAAGAGTGGTGATTCACCACAGTTTTCCAGAAAAATTCTGCAGTACGCCGGTCTTTTTCATCACCTGTGAGTTCATAACGGCGCGCCAGACCAACCAGTTTCGGTATTTGCGTGTTGCCATGTTTGCCGGGCAAAATATCGGTTCCTTCGGAAAGTGGTTCCAGAATGGCTTTGTGGTGAAAAACCCGCGACATTTCGAGGTATTTTTCATTCCCGGTTTTGGCATACAGCTCGGCCAGCGATTCGTTTATGCCGCCGTGTTCGCAATGCAGCATTTTCTGGATTTCTTCTTCGGAAAGGTCATCGATAATCGTATTCAGCCAGTCGGCAAACCGGATGTTGATTTGAAGTGCCTTTTCGTTTCCACACAAATCAAATGCATCGAAAAGTCCGGCTATCACTTTATGTTGCGTGTAATAGGGCA
>CAZCPH010000247.1:0-5182 GCA_964500105.1 uncultured Mariniphaga sp.
ACAATCTGCTGGTTTTCACCAATGTCGGGAATCGCATCCACCGGCACCGGGTCCGACGGTAATATTCTGGTATCCCAGCCAAACGGTGAAGTTACAATTCCCCAGGCTACCAAACCTGTTAAGAGTAAAACCGTAACTAATTTGTTTTCAAGAAAAAAACGTATGATTTTATTGAGCATATTTCTGTTTTATGATTTATATTTCAATCAATTCATATCAAAAA
Organism: uncultured Mariniphaga sp.; assembly: GCA_964500105.1. GTDB lineage: Bacteria > Bacteroidota > Bacteroidia > Bacteroidales > Prolixibacteraceae > Mariniphaga. Next base: position 224 of record CAZCPH010000247.1, read on the forward strand.
CAAGTGAACTGAAATTCAGTTTCACGCTGTCCTGAGTGGAAAGAAATTAAATCATAAAAGCCAGGCTTGTTTCAATGAAAGTACGGTTTGAATTTTGGGCGGCGGGGGTAAATCTTTTTCGATTATAAAATCAACATGAACATCCTGCAGATTCCACTCGGGCAACTGTCCCGGCATGTTAACCAGTAAGTCGATTGCAGTTACGTACGGGAGTTGTGATAAAACAGGTGCAGAGAAATTTTCATCAACCTGGTAAAAAGTTGTTTCGTTGTGGCAGCAGTTGCCTGATTCGCAACAAGGCTCTGCTTCCTCAAAAAAATCTACAGAAATCAGGCTTTCGCCACAATAATGTTTCGATACAGCCATCCCCGTTGTTGCAATAAGCAACAATAACGATAAAACGGTATGACTGAAAATTTTAAACATTTTACGACATTATTTACCAAAGTAACAGAGTTTCACCGGAATTTGTTTTACAGAATTTTCAGGAAAAGTTATAAAATTTACTTCTTCGGTTAAAAAAAATGTCAGCAAATCACAAGTTTTTTCATTGTATGGTGTCATACTAAATTAAATCGGACATTGTAGAAACAATTTGGTAATTTTGTAAGAACTAAAAATCATCAACTTCAATCAGAAAATGAATAAACCAAATCTTATACTTGTTTTCCTTCTGTTCATGATTTTATCTTCCAATGCTCAGGAGAGTTTGTTGTCGATTAAAGAAGCTGTGGACTATTCGCTGGAACAAAACAGCAGGTTGCAGCAGTTAAAAGCGGTTTTGCAGCAAAAAGAGAACACGTGGCGCACAGAAACCGGCATTTCGGCACCGGAAATCAGTTATTTTAAAGAGGGAATTGCTTCGGGGCCGGGCGATGTTTTTGATGAAAAGCGGATTTCTGTTTCGCAGCAAATCGACTTTCCGCTAACTGCCGGATATCGTTTAAAAGGAATAGCTGAGGAGGTAAAAGCCATTGAGCTTGAAGTGCTGGCCGTTGAGAAGGAGATAAAAGCCGAAGTTAAGAGTTACTACATTGAAGTGGTTTATGCCCTTTGGTTGCAAAAATCGCGGCAAAACCAGCTGAACCTTGCACAGGACCTTTACAATGCGGTATTCACAAAATACGAAACCGGAATGGCCAATGGCATTGATCTGGCCAATGCTGAACTGCGGCTCGAAGAGGCAAAAAACGATCTGGACCAGAGCGAATGGATTTTACATCAGGCCCGTTACGGATTGTTTTATGCCATGGGGCTCCCCGAAGATGAGCAGCTCTATTCCATAACTTTTGCAGATACATTGCTGGCACACGAGCTGGAAATACCTCAAATTCAAACACTTCTTACCCAAAGAGATCATCCCCGATTTTTAGCCGTACAACACGAAATGAAGTCAACCGACTATTTTTTGAAGGAATCAAAAAGCAACATTTTACCCGATTTGCGGCTGAACCTCTACAAACAGAATTTTGGCGACGGATATCAGTTCAGGGGTTTTGAAGTGGGTCTGCAAATCCCAATCTGGTATCCTTTTGAACAAAAAGGGAAGGTTAATCAGGCCATGGCGCGTAAGGAAGAGATTAACTGGAAACAGAAAGAAGTGGGGCTTGAAATTAAACGGCAGATTGAATACGCCTGGCACAACTACGATGTAAGCCGGAATATCATCAACCGTTATAACGACACCATGAAAAACAAGGCATCGCAGTTGCGCGACCTGAGTTTGAGGGCATATCAGCTGGGTGAAATTGACCTGCTAAACCTGTTAACTGCCCAGCAAACCTACCTGGCCAGCGAATTACGCTATTTAACTGCTCTGCGCGATTATTATCTGCAGCTGGCGTTGTTGGAAAAGTATCTTGGACAGGAACTGGTTTATTAATCACTGAAAATTAAAAGATTACAATATGAAACGAATTCACGTTTATCTGTTTTTAGCACTTCTGGTCGTTGTTGTGGCTTGTTCCGATTCCAAAAACCAAAAAACAGCTGCACCGGTTGGGCAAACCGACCTGCCGCCATCGCTTACAAGCGTAGCGGAGGTTGTTTTGGTGAAGCTTACAACCCGGCAACAGCAAGACCTTCAAATTGAAACCGCTGTGGTAAGCAGCAGTTTGGTTAACCACATCATTACAGCTCCGGGAGTGGTGTTTCCGGCTCCCGAGCATGCCAGTATCATCAGTGCCCCTATTGCAGGCCAGGTGCGCGAAATCAACAAATACGAAGGAAACTGGGTAAGGCGCGGAGAAGTGCTTTTTCATATCCAAAGCCTTGAGTTTGGTACTCTGGTTTCGGACTACCTGCAGGCCCATGCCGAAGAGCAGTTTCAGACAAACCGGCTGAAACGTATGAAGCAACTAGTTGAAGAGACCATCAGCTCGGTGAGCGAACTGGAGCGGGCAACTTCAGAGTATCAGCGGGCATCGGCTTCGGTAAGGGCTGCCTATTCCCGGTTGAAGGCTTTGGGTGTTTTGGATGAAGAGATTGAAGCTTTTCTGCAAAGCGAGAACATCGATCCGGTGCTTCATATTCATGCGCCGATTTCCGGAATGGTGGAAAAAAACTTTGTGGAGCTGGGGCAGTCGGTCAATGCGCTCGAAAATTTGTCCAGAGTGCTTGATATCCGCATGGTTTTGGTCAGGGGATATGTTTCGCCCGATGATGCGCGGTTAATCGCTGCCGGCGATACGGCGAGTATTACCAAAAGGGAGGAAGAGGCAGCCGGAGGAATCACTGCAACAGTCTCGTCGGTTAATCCCGGTGTGGATGAAAACAGCAGGTCGGTTGTTGTGAACATTCTTATTCCCACAACAGACAACTGGCCGCGGCCCGGGGAGAATGTGCGGCTGCAAATCACTTCGTCGTCGCCAAAAGAGATTATTGCCATTCCTGTACAGGCACTTTCATACGATGGCAATCAACCTGTGGTGTTTGTGCAAAACGAACCGGGTGTGTTTGAGAAACGGCCGATACAGGTGACTGAAATTGGTGCACAGAATGTTTTTGTTGAAGCCGGATTGCACGACGGAGAACGGGTTGCAACATCAAAAGTATTCAGTCTGAAAGCCTTGTCGCGGTACGAGATGATTGCCGAAGAATAATTAAACACCAGAAAAAAACTTTGTATGCTTAAAAGTATAATCACATTCAGTGTCCGGCAAAAGTTTGTAGCGCTTTCCCTGGTCGTTCTCATGGCTGTGGCGGGTTATTTTTCACTGATCCAACTGCCCATCAATTCATTGCCCGATGTTACACCGGTGCAGGTTTTGGTCATTACCAAAGCAGGCCGTTTTTCTCCGTTCGATGTGGAAAAACTGGTGAGCTATCCCATTGAAACGGCGATGAATGGCTTGCCCGATGTTGCCCAGGTGCGTTCCATTTCGCAGTTCGGACTTTCGGCCGTTACCGTGGAATTTGATGAAGGAACCGACATCTATTTTGCACGGCAGATGGTCAGCCAGCGTCTTCAGTCCATTACCGACGAGCTGCCGCCTGATGTTTCCAATCCGCAGCTGGGGCCAATTTCCACTGCCCTTGGCGAAATTTACCAGTACGTGGTAGAAGGAGAAAACTATTCGCTGACCGAACTGCGTGAAATTCAGGACTGGCTCATTGCCCCGCAGCTGAAAACCGTGAGAGGAGTTACCGAAATCAATTCATTTGGCGGGTTTGTAAAGCAATATGAGGTGATTCTGCAACCCGGAAGATTGCGCACTTTCGACATCAGCATTTCCGATGTACTGGATGCCATCAACAACAACAACAGTGTTTCGGGCGGAAATTACATCGAACACAACGACGAACAGTATATCATCAGGGGGTTTGGTCAAATCAACACCCGCGAAGACATCAGCAACATTATTGTAAAAAATGTGGAAAACAAGCCTGTTTTTATCCGCGATATTGCAGGTGTTGAAATTGGTACCCAAATACGACAGGGTGGTGTTACGCAGGACGGAAAAGGAGAAGTGGTTACAGGAATTGTGATGATGCTGCGCGGAGGCAACGGCCGTGAAGTGATTTCTGATATTGAAGAACGGATTGAAAGCATCAATTCGAGTTTGCCGGAAGGAGTCCGGATTGAGAAGTTTTACGACCAGTCTGACCTGATTTCGCGCACCACAGCAACCATTTCCACCAACCTGGTTGAAGGCGGTATGCTTGTGATTGTGATTCTGTTGCTCATGCTGGGAGAGATTTCAGGAGCACTGATTGTTGCCATGGTTATTCCGCTCTCCATGCTGTTTGCTTTTATCGGAATGCGCGAGTTTGGCCTGGCAGCCAACCTGATGAGCCTTGGCGCCATCGACTTTGGGATGGTGGTTGACGGATCGGTTGTGATGGTGGAAAACATCATTCACCGGTTACAGAAAGATAAAAATTCAGACAAGGCAGAGGTGATCAAAAATGCTGCACACCAGGTGGTTCGGCCAATATTTTTTGGAGTACTGATCATTTTAATGGTTTATGTTCCGATTATGACCTTCAGCGGTATGGAGGGAATTATGTACCGGCCAATGGCCATAACCGTTGCGGCAGCTGTTTTCGGGTCGTTGCTGCTGGCTCTCATTTTTGTGCCGGCCATTTCGGCCATTATTTTCAGAAAAGGAGTGAAAGTACGTAAAAACAGATTGATAAACTGGCTGCGGCCAAGGTACACCCGGTCGCTCGAAAAGTATCTCGAACGCCGGTGGCTGGTGGTATCTGTGGCACTGGTCATTTTTGGATTTTCTCTTTTCCTGATGTCGAGACTGGGAACAGAGTTCCTTCCCGAACTGGATGAGGGTTCCATTTTGGTGGAACAGGTACGCATGCCTTCGGTAACGCTTGATCAGTCCATTGAAAATGCCAACTGGCTGGCAGGCAAACTGATACAAAATATTCCGGAGATAAAAACCGTTGTGCCCAAAACCGGCCGTTCCGATTTGGCCAACGACTGGATGGGTGTTCATCAAACCG
>CAZCPH010000248.1:0-5178 GCA_964500105.1 uncultured Mariniphaga sp.
ATGTTTCGGGTGAAGGCGTTCAGCAGGGTTTGCTGAAACTGTTGGAAGGCGCCGTGGTAAATGTTCCGCCGCAGGGTGGCCGAAAACATCCCGAGCAGAAGCTGATTCCGGTGGACACCAAAAACATTCTGTTTATTTGCGGTGGCGCTTTCGACGGCATCGAACGGAAAATTGCCAACCGTCTCAATACAAAAGTGATTGGCTACAGTGCCGCCAAAGAAGTGGACCGCATCGAACGTGAAAACCTGCTGCAGTACATTGCTCCGCAGGATTTGAAATCGTTCGGGTTGATTCCTGAAATTATTGGCAGGTTGCCCGTGCTGGTTCATCTCGATCCGCTGGATAAAAAAGCGCTGCGCAGAATTCTTACCGAACCTAAAAATTCGGTGATAAAACAGTACAAAAAATTGTTTAAAATCGATAAAATCGACCTGGAATTTGAAGAGGAAGCTTTGCATTATATTGTGGATAAAGCCATCGAATTCAAACTGGGTGCCCGCGGTCTTCGTTCAATTTGTGAAAGCATAATGAACGATGCCATGTACGAAATGCCTTCGGAAAAAACGGAACATCTGGTTATAACCCAGGAATATGCCGCCGCAAAAATGAACCGCTCGAGCATCAGAAGGTTGAAAGCGAGTTAGCAAAGAAATAGATGTAAAAAACAAGAGGCTGTGCAAATTTTGCACAGCCTCTTGTTTTTGGAATTATCGATAAAAATAACAGATCAGTTTATGCTGATTTCATAGGGCATTCTGGCCAAAACGCCGTTCATTTCCGACGATTTTTTCAGGAATTCATAATACCGGTAATGTTCGCCCAGTTGATTTTTCAGGAACCATGTACGAACATTGTCGGTTCCGGTTTTAAACAGTTGCTGGAACGGATCGGGTAAAGCGGGGAGGGGAACAGTGCGGTAGTTTTCCAGTCCTTCAATTTCTGCCGCCAGATCAATGGCATGTTGTAATCCGCCAAATTCGTCAACCAATCCCAGGTTTTTTGCATTTTCGCCACTCCACACCCGGCCCTGGCCAATCTCATCCACCTGTTCTTTTGTCATGTTGCGTCCATCGGCCACATGCGAAATAAACAAATCGTAGCCTTCTTCAATATTTTGTTGCATCAGCTGCCTTTCGTAGTCTGTCATAGGTCTGCTGAATGAAAGCAGATCAGAATTCTTATTGGTTTTAACCACATCGGTACTAATGCCAATTTTGTCGTTCAACAGCTCGCCCATATTGGGAATCATTCCGAAAATGCCGATGGAGCCGGTAATGGTGTTCGGATGCGCCACAATCTGGTCGGCGGGGCACGCAATATAATATCCACCCGACGCGGCAACATCACCAAACGAAACCACCATTGTTTTTTCTTCCGCTGTCAGTTTTACTTCGCGCCAGATCACTTCCGAGTCAAAAACAGCACCGCCTGGCGAATTTACGCGCAAAACGACTGCTTTGTAGGAGCTGTCCTGGCGAACTTTTCTGATTTCCCTGCCAATTTCATCGCCAATAATGGCTTCACCACCCATCGACATTCCAATGTCGCCGCTGGCATAAATCACTGCAATTTTATTCCGGCTGAACTTTTTTTCAGCGCCTTTTACCTGAACCTTAGCGTAGTTGGATGCACTGATTACCGGAATGCCTTTTGTTCCTTCTATTCCGGTGATTTCACGCAAGTCATCAAGCACTTCGTCTTTGTATTTTGCTGCGTCCACCAGGCCTGATTCAACCGCTTTATCGCCCTGGCGGAACGTCTGTACTTCATCGGCCAGCAGGTTTAACTGTTCCACAGAAATATTCCGGGTTTCCGAAATGCCTTTTAACAAGTGGTTCCAAAGGCTTCCCATATAAGTAAGTTGCTGTTCGCGGTTTTCTTCACTCATTTTATCGAGCATAAACGGTTCCACAGCTGCTTTAAATTTTCCATGCCGAACAATCTGCATCTCAATTCCCAGCTTTTCCAGCGCTTTGGTGTAAAACATCATTTCGCCTCCCAGCCCTCTGAAATCTACAGTCCCCAGCGGATGAACCACAATTTCGTCGGCAACCGTAGCCAGGTAATACGATTTCTGGTCGTACATATCGCCATAAGCATAAACGGGTTTGTCGCAACTGTCTTTAAAAGCAATCAGCATATTCCTGATTTCCTCCACTGACGCCATGCCACCGTTAACCATGGAAAGTTTCAGGTAAACGCCCTTAATCCGGTCATCGTGAACTGCCTTTTCAAGCGATTGTTGAATTTGGTCGAGCCCGATTTTTTTAATTTGAGAGAACCCAGGGATTTCCAGGCCTTCAAACGGATCATTGGGTGCACGGTCAACAACCTGCCGCTCCAAATCGAGTACCAGCATTGAATTGTTCTGAACCGAAACCTGTTTTTCTGTGGAAGAAACCAAAATACCGACGGCCATAAAAAACAGGAGTAAACTTATGATCGAAACCGCAATAATTCCGACCACTGTTGCCAGTACATACTTAAAAAATTCTTTCATATCTGTTGAATTAATGTTATCATTACCATTATTTGGTAAATGATGGGTAAATTTAACTTCAAAATAATTACAAATATACCATTCAATGCACCAGGTTTTTTTAGGAATAGGCGGAAATCTCGGCAATAAGCACGAAAATTTAAAAAAGGTTCTTCGTTTTATTGAAAATGAACTGGGTGTTGTCTGCAAAAAATCGTCAGTTTATGAAACACCGCCGTGGGGATTTCAGGCCAAAGAGCATTTTTGGAACATGGTGGTGCAAATCGAAAGTGAATTAAATCCGGAAGAACTTCTGCAAAAGGCTAAATTGCTTGAGCAGAAATTTGGCAGAAAAAGTGGCGGAAGGAATTACGAGAGCCGGGAAATGGACATCGATATTTTGTTTTTCGATGATCTGGTTTCGGAGAATGAACGACTGAAAATACCGCATCCGCGCATTATTGAACGGCTTTTTGTGTTGGTGCCGCTTGCTGAAATTGCCCCCAACCTGAAACATCCGGTTTTTCAGAAAACAAGCCGGGAACTGCTCAAAAAATGTCCCGATAAATCAGAAATCAAAAAAGTTGAATTTGAGATAAATACCATGAATAACCAACCTGAAATAGAAGTGGGAATCATCGCACGTGAGCAGCTGGAATTCAAGCTGGAATGTGATTTTATTACTGAAGAAAAAGAAAAACTTCCGGCGGGAGATTATACTGCAGTTTTGAAAAACAACCGGATTGTTATTCTAACGGCTTTGGGAAACGAAATAACCGGCAATTTGTTGAAACTTTCACCCGAAAAACCGGATTCTTTTTTCGGGCTGAAGAACGTGATTATTGGCGTGGGATTTCACTGGGAACAGCAGGAAAACCAGAAGTTTCAGGGAGCTTTGAAACTGATTCCGGAAGATGGAAAAGTGCGCGCCATCAATGTAATCGGTGTGGAAGATTACCTGAAAAGTGTGATTTCTTCGGAAATGAGCGCCACCAGTTCGCCGGAATTGCTAAAAGCCCATGCTGTGATTTCCCGCAGCTGGCTGCTAGCACAAATTGAAAAGACCAAATCGCTGAAGTCAGGTGGTGGTCTGTACCAGACATCGCATGAAACCGATGATGAAATCATTCGCTGGTACGACCGCGAAGACCACACCACGTTCGATGTGTGTGCCGACGACCATTGCCAGCGCTACCAGGGTGTTACCAAAATTCATTCTGAAAAGGCATTTCAGGCAGTGGAAGAAACCCGCGGCGAAGTACTCATGTTTGAAAATAAAATCTGCGATGCCCGGTTTTCCAAATGTTGCGGCGGCGTTTCCGAAAACTTTGAAAACGTTTGGGAACCGGTGCGTCACCGCTATCTCACCAAAGTGGTTGATTTGGAATTTGGCGACACCACCTGCGTTGATCTCCGGCAGGAAGACGAGGCAGAACTTTGGATTCGCAACAAACCCCATGCATTTTGCAACACTTCCAACCAGAAAATTCTCTCACAGGTGTTGCCCGATTTCGACCAGAAAACCACCGATTTTTACCGCTGGAAAGTGGAATATTCACAAAAAGAATTGGCAGAACTGATTAAAAAACGCTCGGGAATAGATTTTGGCGAAATCGTAAAACTGGAGCCGGTGAAACGCGGGCACTCATCCCGATTGATAAAACTCAAAATCATTGGAACGAAAAAAACGCTTGCTGTGGGCAAAGAGCTGGAAATCCGCAAGTGGTTGTCCGAATCGCATTTGTTTAGTTCGGCTTTTGTGGTTGATCATCTTGATGAAAAAAACGGCGTTCCGCAAAAATTTGTGCTAACCGGCGCCGGCTGGGGCCACGGCGTTGGTCTTTGCCAAATCGGTGCCGCTGTGATGGGCGAAAAAGGATACTCATACAAAGATATTTTGAGTCATTATTTTAGGGATGCTGTTTTGAAAAAAGGATATTAACCATGAAAATTTGGAATTTGATTCCGGATTTTCCGTTTTATTTGTAAATCGAATGATATCCATTCTAAACTGAAAACGGATGAGACGAAAAGCCACATTACTTTTTATAATCCTGCTTTTTGCCGGACAATTAGCACACGCAGTTCAGGTCATCCGCATAAACCAGTTGGGTTACCAGCCACAGGCAGTGAAGGTAGCGGTATTTTTGGCTTCGGAAGAAATTAAAGCGAGAAATTTTACCCTGCACGATGCCATCACCGGTAAAGTGGTTTTTAAAGGGAAAACCGAGTCAAAATCCGCCACAGAGTGGGGCATGAAAACCGCTTACCGGCTTAATTTCTCCGAATTTCAAACCGAAGGTGGTTACTACCTGAAACTGGGTGAAACACGTTCGCCCAACTTCAGAATTAACTCAGATGTGTATGAAGGAACGGCTGATTTTCTGCTCAATTACCTCAGGCAGCAGCGGTGCGGTTATAATCCGTTCCTGAAGGATTCCTGTCATTTGCACGACGGCATCATTGTAGATCACCCCACGCGCTCGGGTGAGACTATCGACGTTACCGGCGGCTGGCACGATGCCACCGACTATCTGCAATATTCCACCACTTCCATTAACACCATTTTTCAGATGATGTTTGCCTACAAAAATTACCCTGAAATCTGGGGTGATTTTTACGATGCCAGCGGGCATGAAGGCACCAACGGCATTCCCGATATTCTGGATGAAATAAAATGGGGACTGCAATGGATGTTG
>CAZCPH010000249.1:0-5178 GCA_964500105.1 uncultured Mariniphaga sp.
TTATAACCGAAACTTTCCCAATTCCAGATATTCCGGCCCCTCCGGTTTCAAAACACTTCGGTAAAAAATAACCTCATTTACAGACACATTCTGAAAAAAAGACTCCCTGTATTTCTCAACAAGGTCATAAAAAACGTTTCTGTTCTTCAGAAACTTAATCCGGCCCAGGGTAAGGTGCGGTTTAAACGGACGGGGCTCGGGTTCAAAACCCAGTTTTGTCAGCCGGTTGTTGATTTCTGCAGCCAGTAACTGAAGTTCCTCCCCGCCTTTAATGTTCGCAAACAAAACCCGCGGCACTCCCTTGCTCTTGAAATATCCCAGGCCTTCAAGCTGAAAAGAAAAAGAAGAAAACGTTCCGGAAAGCTGATTGAGTTCTTCACCAACTTCATCGACTTGCGAAGGCAAAGTGTCGCCCAAAAATTTCAGCGTTAAATGCAAACCGGCGGGATTAACCCATTTTATCGACTCTTCCGAAAGGTTGTTCTGCAGATTGTTTATAACTTGAATCAATGCCGGAGAAGGTTTTATGTCCATGGCAATAAATGTTCGCAGCAAATCACTCATAACAAACTGGTTACAGGTATCCAATTTCAATCATTGTTACAATTTGTTCCAGCACCCTGTCTTCACCCGCCGGATCGTATTCGGCTTTCAAATCGCCGCCAAACAACCGGGCAATCCCTTGCCAGAACACTGCAGGCACGCCTCCCCTGAAATCTTTTATTAAAGTGTAAGAAGTTTTGCTGGTTTCACGGTCAATCAGTTTCAGCAAGATCCGTCCTTCCGAAATGGTCATCCGTTTCAGGTCGTCTTTATATTCATCAAGCAATTCCTGCTCCAGGTCCTTCATCATTCTGCGCCGATCGCGGTCTTCTTCAAGTGCCAGATATTTTGGTTCATATTCAGCCAGCATTTCGCCGGCCAGCCTGGCATACGGATAAACCTTTTTCACCTTTTCAACATACCGGTTGTATCGGCGCTCATGGCGGGGATTTTTGAAATCAATCTGCGGAATCACCATGATCTCAGGTATATTTCTGTGAATTATGGTATCGCCGTTCTGAATGATTCCCATCATAATTAAAGAATCTTCTTCCTGTGCGCTGGTTTTCACTACTGCCGCAAACACCAAAACCAGAAACAGACCTGTTATTTTGAAAATTTGTTTCATTAAAAAATAAACGTAGATATTCATTTACAATTATAGCCCGTGCAAAGTTTATATCTTTGCAGCGTTTTTACAACTTTAAACTGTTAAAATGCAAACCAGTATAAATTCTGAAATCGGAAAACTTGAAGGAGTGGTGATTCACACTCCGGGTTCCGAAGTGGAAAATATGACACCCGAAAATGCTGAACGTGCTTTGTACAGCGACATTCTGAACCTTTCCATTGCATCGAAAGAATATGCGCAACTGGCAGGGGTTTTGGAAAAAGTTGCCCAAACATTCGAAGTAAAAAAAATGCTTCGGGAGATTTTGGAAAACAATGTGGCAAAAATGCAACTGCTCACAGAAATCTGCAACCACGAAGGAATTTCCGGAATGGAAGAACAACTGGCAGAAAAACCTGCTGTTCAGCTGGCAAATTTGCTGGTAGAAGGTCTGATTCTGGAACGAAACAACCTGACCAACTACCTGAATAACGAAAAATTTCTGATGCGGCCGCTGCACAATCGGCCATGGGTATGAACGGAAATATGCTTATCGGACGTATGGCCAACCCGGTGCGTGAGCGGGAAACCATGATTATGGAAGCCATTTTCAATCACCATCCGGCATTTGAAACCTCAACGCTAAATCCTATTAAGCCACTTCACGGAATCCCCATTGATAAAAAAGCGACTCTGGAAGGCGGTGATTTCCAGGTTATCCGCAACGATGTTTATGTTATTGGTACAGGTGTTCGCACCAGCACCCAGGGAATCGATTTTATCATTGAAAACATCAAAAAACAGAACAAGGGAGTTCACCACATTGTAGTACAGGAACTGCCGTCCACACCGGAGTCATTCATCCACCTAGACATGGTATTCACCTGCCTGAATACCGATGCCTGTATGGTTTACGAACCAGTGGTTTACGGCCTGAGCCGCTACAGAACAATCGCCATCAGAATCGACAACGGGAAAGTGCAGATAAACGAACAGCCCAACATTCCGGAAGCATTGAAAAAACTGGGGATCGACCTGAAACCAATTACCTGCGGAGGAAAAAAGGACCCCTGGAGCCAGGAGCGGGAGCAGTGGCACAGCGGCGCCAACTTTTTTGCCTTTGCACCGGGGAAAATAATTGGTTACGAACGAAATGTGCATACACTGGAAGAATTGCACAAAAACGGATTTGAAATCGTTAGGGCAATGGACGTGATAAAAGGGAAAGTGAATGTTGACAACTATCAAAAATGTGTGGTCACCATCGCCGGATCAGAGCTGGCACGCGGCGGAGGCGGCGCCCGCTGTATGACCATGCCTGTGCGTCGTGCAGAAGTAAACTGGTAGGGACGTGCGTCCCGATAGCTATCGGGATTAACCGCTTATTTAAAACAAAAAGTTAGTAAAGCGTAACAATGCGAAAACTCAAAATAAACGAGCTTAACCGTCTCACGGCCGAAGCGTTCAAAACAACAGAAAAAACACCGCTGGTTGTGGTTCTCGACAACATCAGGAGCTGTAACAACATCGGGTCGGTTTTTCGCACCTCCGATGCATTGCTGGTTGAAAAAATTTTCCTCTGCGGAATTACAGCAACACCACCCAATAAGGAAATTCACAAAACAGCGCTGGACGCCGAAAAATCGGTTGACTGGGAGTATTTGAAAAAAACAGAAGAAGCGGTAAAAAAACTTCAGCAGGATGGCTTCAAAGTTTTCGCAGTGGAACAGGTGGAAAACAGCATTTTGCTGCCCGATTTTAAACCAGCATCAGGCGAAAAAGTGGCACTGGTTTTTGGAAACGAAGTGAAAGGTGTGCAGCAAAAGGTTGTAAATCTGTGCGATGGCGCCATTGAAATCCCTCAATTTGGAACCAAACATTCGTTTAATGTTTCGGTGAGTGCCGGCATTGTTTTGTGGGATATTTTTCAGAAAATGAAAAAATAAGTATTTTTATTCCTGAACTAAAACAGGAATGAAAATGAGTACCCCGAAAGCTTTTCCGGAAGAATTTCTGCACTTTGTTTGGGAAAACCGGTTGTTTTTCACCAACAATCTCCAAACGGTCGGCGGCGAACCACTGGAAATAATAAATCCCGGAAGAAAAAACACCAATGCCGGTCCCGACTTTTTTAACGCAAAAGTTAAAATTGGCGAAACCATCTGGGCCGGAAACATCGAAATCCACAAAAAAGCTTCTGACTGGGAAAAACACAACCACACGGGTGATAAAGCCTACGAGAATGTGATATTACATGTGGTGGAGGAAGCCGACCGAAAAATTGTACGCGAAAACGGTTCGGAGATTGCCACTTTTGAAATGACCTGGCCTGAACAATACACGCGCAATTACCAAAAACTGCTCGATGCCCAAACCTGGATTGCCTGTCAGGAACAGTTTCACCGGGTTGATCCGGTTGTGTTGCAGCTGGGATTTAACCGGCTGATGATTGAACGGCTGGAAAACAAAACCGGTGAAATAATCCGGCGGCTGGAGCAAAACCAGCAAAACTGGAACGAAACTTTTTACCAGATGCTGGCCCGAATGTTCGGGTTCAAGGTGAACGCCATTCCGTTTGAAATGCTGGCCAAAGCCATTCCCATGAACATTCTGGGCAAACATAAAAACAGCCTATTTCAACTGGAAGCATTGTTGTTTGGTACTTCGGGACTTTTAAATGAAGAACTTTTCGGCGATGAATACTTTTTGGAATTGCGAAAAGAGTTTAGCTTTCTATATAAAAAATACAATCTGAAACCGGTGGAAGCACACCTTTGGAAGTTCATGAGACTCAGGCCCGGAAATTTTCCCACCATACGCATTGCACAGCTGGCTGCACTGATTCATCGCTCGCAGGGATTGTTTTCCAAAATTCTGGAAACAGAAACCATTGACGAATTGAAAACACTTTTCAGCGTAAAAGCATCGGAATACTGGGATACACATTACCGGTTCAACAAACTCTCGCCCCGAAAAAGTGCAAAAGATCTTGGAGAAAATTCTATCAATACACTCATCATCAACGTGGTAGTTCCGTTTTTGTTTGTTTACGGCGAAAAACAGAACCAGCACCACTTAAAAAACCGGGCGTTGGAATTTTTGGAAGAACTTCCACCAGAAACCAACTCAATTACAGAAAAATGGGGAAATTTGGGGGTTTCGGCACGTTCGGCTTTTGAAAGTCAGGCTCTGCTGCAACTGAAAAATATGCATTGCAACCTGAAAAAATGCTTGAACTGCCCGATAGGAAACAAGCTGGTAAAACAACTGGATTGAAAATTTAAACGAAAATTTTTAGGGTGAAAACAGCTCTGAGGCGAGATTCACCTGCTCGGGATCTCCTAAAACGTAAGCAATATCGCCTGCCTGGAAAATGGTTTTCAGTGTAGGATGTTCAATCATCTCATCTCGCCGTTTCACGGCAAGTAAAGTCACGCCTGTCTTTTTCCGCAAATCGGATTCACCCAGGGTTTTCCCGTCGGCAAACGAATTGGGTTCAATGGTGATGGCCGAGATGTTGACATTGGGCATTTCATCGATAATCGAAGGCTGGTTCACCATATCTTTTTCGGTGAAAACCCCAAGGTTCATACTTCTGATTTGCGCCATCATACGGTTGATTTTTTTCTGCGGATACAACCGTTTCATTAAAACCCGGTTGAAAAAATCAATAGCAATTTCAAATTTTTCCGGAAAAACCTGATCGGCGCCAAGATCATAAAATTGCTGAATGTTTTCTACATTTCTTGACCTTACAATTACAAAAGCCCTGGGATTTATTTTCTTTACCTTTTCGATAATGGCCATAGCCGGAATAATATCGCCTACCGAAATCACAACCACATCAGCAGTATCAACATGTGCTTTCTGCAAAATGGGTTCATTTACTGCGTCACCATATACCACTGTGTCTCCGGCATTCATTTTTTCACGGGCAGTTGCCGGATCGAATACAATAGAAACATGTTTCATTTTATAATACTGCGCCATTATTGAAAGTTTTAACGCCGTGGAATCCTTTCCAA
>CAZCPH010000250.1:0-5138 GCA_964500105.1 uncultured Mariniphaga sp.
GCTTTTTTATTGGTAAATCCTGTTAATTTTCATGAAAAGTATTGAAGATTTATCTGCCGTTTCTTTGCTTTTTTTAGTTTTGTTCAGCTTTTGCAATAAAATATGCAGAAATTATATTTATTACGAATTTTAGTACTGGCCTGGTGCTTTTTCCCTGTTCTGGTGTTTTCTCAGGGAAGACCGCAGCTAAGGGGAGCAGATAGCGGACAAAATTTGCCCGATATGCAAACTGAGCCGGGTGGCGAATCAGGATCGCCACAAAAACAAATTGATCCGGAAATTAAGTTGTGGAGTCTTGAAGGATATGGGGCATTTAAAGATTCTGCAAGATTGGATACGCTTCAGGATTACTTTCATCTTTACCATCCGGTTTTTAAAAATACCATATCGGCTGCTTATGTCGGGAATTATGCAACTCCTTATCTCGACAACAATTTTTTCAACCGAAGATCCAATATCGATTTTTATTTTCTTCAGAGCAGGGAAGCCTATTTGCTTACTCCGCAAACTGTTCAGTATTATAATACACGAACACCCTATACCCTTTTGGATTTTACCCAAAGCGAACACAGAACAAGAAAAAATGAAACCAGGTTTAATGTGCTGCACTCCCAAAATGTGAATCCGTGGTGGAACTTTACCTTCCGCTACGATCAGGCACGATCAGCAGGTCAGTATAAACATCAGGAAACCAAAAATAATTTTGTAACGTTATATTCAAGTTACGATAAAGAGAGACTCAGTTTTCACGGGGGATTTATCAGTAACAGCATTTTAAACAGTGAAAACGGAGGTTTGGACGGAAGTGCGAATTTGCTGGAAGAACCCGATACTGACTTTCTGGATGTAAATCTGACTTCAGTGCGGTCTGAGTTTGGAAGTACCTATTTTTATACGACCGGAGAATATCGGTTTGGACGTTACGACGAAATTGCCATAGAACAGGATGAAGTTCCCGAAATTGAAGAAGAGGCTGAACCCATTACGGTAAAAAAATTCAAACCTTTTGCAGGAATTCTTTATTCTTTTGAATATCAGAATCATCGCAAGGAATACATCGATGAAGAAGATTCTACCAACACTTTTTTTCAGCATGCCTATTTTGGTGAAGATTATACAAAGGATTCTGTTCGTTTTATGCAGATTCGGAATGTGGTTCAGCTTAAGCAATATGAGAATCCCGAACGCAAAACAAGTTTTGGTAAGCGGGCTTTTCTGGGACAGGAATTCACAAAAGCAACTATGCCCGGACCTGCATTTGGAACATATCTTCCAACCGTTAAAAGGTATTCCAATATTTATGTGGGAGGCGGAATTTTCAGGGAAACAGGAAAGTTTTGGACCTGGAATTTCGACGGAAGGATATTTTTGCTGGGACGAAATACCGGACAAACAGAGCTTAATGGGTTAATTTCCAAACCATTATCGTTTTTTGGTGATTCGCTGGCATCGCTGCAAATAAAGGGTAGTATTGAAAACCTTATGCCCGGATACTTTCAGGAGGAATATAATTCAAAGCGTATTTGGTGGAAAGAAGACCTTAAAATGGAACAGCGCATGACAGTTGGCGGAACCCTGGAAATTCCCCGGAGAAAGATAAAGCTGAATGCCAATTATGCCCTCATCAATAACTTTATATACAACAATACTGAGGGAATTCCTTCCCAGTTTGGCGGACAACTGCTGGTATTATCGGCTTATGCTGATAAAGATTTTCATTTAAAAAACCTTCATTTCAGAACAAGAGTTTTGTGGCAAAAACCTTCAAATGAAGAGATTTTGCACTTGCCCGATTTTTCAGCTTTCATATCAGCCTATTATAAATTTGTGATTTCGAAGGTGCTGTTCACACAAATTGGATTCGACGCGCGGTACAACACATCATTTTTTGCCGATGCTTACAATCCGGCAACCGGACTTTTCTATTTGCAGAATGAGCATAAACTGGGAGATTTTCCGTATATTGACGCTTACGCCAGCCTGCGATTAAAGCGTACCAGGATCTTTTTTAAAATGATGAATGTTGGAACCGAGTTTATGAATAAGGAGTACTATACCACACCAGGTTACCCAATGAACCGAATGACATTCAGGATGGGTGTTGCCTGGGCATTTTACGATTAATGAAAAATGTGGTTAAACATAAGCCGTTGATTAATCTTCTTTTTTTTCTCTTTTTGGTTTTTGGTTTGTTTTCGTGCAATGCGGAGAAAAGCAAAACTTCCCGAAAGAAAGAAAAGAAAAAGACATCTGTACTTCAGCAAATTCAGGAAACGGGCGTACTGAAAGTTGTAATCGATTATAACTCTACCAATTATTTTGTCTATCGCGGAAAACCCATGGGATACCAGTATGAACTGGTGATGGCTTTGTGTGAAGATTTAGAGGTTCAGCCCGAGATTACCGTAAGCAACAATATGGCTGAAACGTTTGAAGGACTTAAAACCGGGCGTTTCGACCTGGTAGCTAAAAACCTTACTGTTACCCGTGCCCGTCGTGAAGAAATCGCCTTTACCAAACCTATAAAGCAAACCCGTCAGGTTGTTGTTCAGCGGAAAGTGTCAAAAAGCAATCCCGACTCGCTGTTTTTGAAAACAACTTTAGATCTTGCAGGGAAGAAAATCCATGTTCAGCAAAACACCACATATACCCGAAGACTGGCGCATCTTTCTGAAGAAATTGGCCATTTCATAGAGATTGCGGAAGATTCGGTGAACGGGGTAGAGCAGTTGGTGGCCATGGTGGCCCGGGGAGAAATAGACTATACGGTTTGCGATGAAAATGTTGCTCTGCTCAATCAATCGTATTATCCAAATCTCGATGTATCGTTAAAGATAAGTTTTCCGCAAAATATTGCCTGGGCTGTTCAAAAAGATGCTCACAATTGGAAAGAATTCCTTGACAGATGGATTGTTCAGTTTAAAAAAACCAGAGAATATCGGCAGATTTATCACCAGTATTTTGAAAGTCCGCGTACAGCCGGACGTTTTAGCAGCGAGTTTCACAGTATTTCCGGAGGAAAAATTTCGGTTTATGACCCGATTGTAAAACCATTAGCCAGGAAACACGGGTGGGACTGGCGGCTTATTTCATCCATAATGTATCACGAGTCGCGGTTCGATCCGGAGGCCGAATCGTGGGGTGGAGCAATGGGGCTGATGCAACTTATGCCGGCCACTGCGGAATCGCTGGGAGTGGAGGAAATTCTGGATCCGGCACAGAATATTGAAGGCGGTATTTTATTGCTCAACTGGCTTGACGAGCAGCTGAGTGCTGCAATACCGGATTCAACAGAACGCATCAAATTTGTTCTGGCAGCTTACAATATTGGCCTTGGACATGTTAAAGATGCCCAGCGACTGGCAAAAAAGTACGGTAAAAACAATCATGTTTGGGAGAATAATGTAGATTACTTTTTAAGAAACAAATCTTCGGAAACCTATTTCAAAGATCCGGTGGTAAAATGGGGGTATGCGCGTGGCGAGGAGGCTTTCAATTTTGTGGACCGGGTTACCGGAAATTATGATCATTACAGAAACCTTATTCCTGAATGAGTTCATCTTCAAGTGCATCGTAAAACTCCGAAAGAATCATCGCAGTTGCACCCCAGATAATTTCACCTTCGAAATGAAAACAGGGCACTTTTAGTTTCCCGGAAACCGTTTCCAGCTCTGTTTCTTCCAGGTTATTCATAAATTTTAGAAGTGGAAACAGAATGGTTTTCTCCACTTCGGCCGGATTGGTTTTGAAAATGGGTTTTTCTTCCAGCCAGCCCACAAACGGGTGAATCAGAAACCCGCTCACATCTACAAACAGTTCGGAAAGTGAGCCCATAATTTCAATTTTGTCGGCAGTTATGCCAATTTCCTCCCAGGTTTCGCGTAAGGCGGTTTCCAACGGAGTTTCGCCGGGTTCATGCCTTCCGCCCGGCAGCGCCACCTGGCCTGCATGATGTTTCATATTCGAAGGCCGTTTTATCAGACAAACGAATAATTCATTTTTTTCTGCAAAAAGCAAAAGCAGCACGCTGCTTGGTTTCAGCCGTTTTTTATCGCTGTCGGTTGCACGAAGTTTCCGGTTAGGTGGCATCATTTTCTGGTGCGATTGAATTCCACGCAAATTCCCTTCCAGCGCTTTTTTTATGTTTTCTTTTGTCACAAAATTCATTCTAAGAGAATTTAATCGAACCTGATGGTTTTTTCAGGTGAAATTTTACTAACCAGATAACTGGGAACAACCAGCATAAGCGTTGTTGCCAAGATTGTTCCGATGTTTAAAAGAACCAAATGCAGGAGCGAGAAATTAACCGGTACAACATCAACATAGTAAGTGGCAGGGTTCAGTTTTAGTACTTCAAAGTAGTTTTGAACAACAATAAAACCGATGCCGATGGCATTCCCCCAAATCATTCCGCGCGAGGTCAGAAAAACCGAAAGGTACAGAAAAACCTTGCGAATACTCCAGTTCGGACTGCCGAGGGCTTTCAGCACGCCAATCATTTTGCTGCGCTCAAGAATGAGAACCAGTAATCCCGAAATCATATTGAATCCGGCGACTACCGCCATCAGGAAAAGAATAATCCAGACGTTCATATCGAGAACAGAAAGCCAGTCGAATATTTGCGGATACTCCCGTGTGATGTTGGTGGTTCGCAAAATGGCATCGTTTTCAATACTGTAGTCGAGCACTGTGTTTCTCACATCCTGTTCAATTTCGTTTATCCGGTTGAAATCCGAAATCACGACTTCAAAACCGCTGATCTGGTCGGGTTGCCAGTTGTTGAGCCGCTGTACCTGCTGCAAATCGCCCAGTACAAACAGATTGTCGAACTCTGCCATGCTGGTGTTGTACAGCCCGCAAATGGTTAGCTGCAACATTCGCGGATTGCTTTCATCTTCGTTTACAAAATAGAGTACAACACGATCTCCAACTGAAACTTCGAGCAGTTGCGACATCTGGTTTGAAATCAGAATTTCGTCGGACCTTACCGAGTCGTTTATAGCGGGAAGTTTTCCTTCAGTCAGATTGTCGCCAAAAAATCTCCAGTCGTAGCCCGAATCCACACCTTTAAAAACGATTCCCTGAATGTACTCGTCGGTTTTAATCATGCCGGGTTTGGTGGCAAATGCCTGAATCCA
>CAZCPH010000251.1:0-5120 GCA_964500105.1 uncultured Mariniphaga sp.
AGATAAAGGTAATCACCTTTAAAAATTCCCCTTACCGGATAGCCCTGGTCGTCTGGCCGTCCAACGTCGTGACGCTCTTTTCCCACCAAAACGAAGTCGCGGTCGTCGGCCACGCTGCCTTCTTTCCCGGAAAATAAAATGTCGGTTAAACTTTTTCCGGTAACGGGCTGCATGCCAACTTTTTCAGCTGCCAGTCCGGCCAGTTCGAGATAAGTGGGCGCAAAATCGATAAAATTCACAAAATCATGCACCACCCGTCCCGGATTTTTGATTCCATCGGGCCACATCACCGCCAGCGGCAGGTGGTTGGAATATTCATATACCTGTCCTTTAATGCGTGGGAACGGCATGCCGTTGTCGGCCGTTACAATCACCAGCGTATTTTCCAGTTCACCCAGTTCTTCCAGCATTTGCAGCATGCGTTGCAGGTGAAGGTCGAAGTATTCTATTTCGAAAGCATAGTCAAGCATGTCGGTGCGGATGGTATCCACGTCGGGCCAGAACGCAGGTACTTCGTCGATTTCATTCAATTTTTTACCACCATAATTAATACCTGCTTCAAACTCATAAGCCCGGTGCGGTTCGGTACTGCCATACCAGAAACAGAAGGGTTGGCCATCAGGTCGTGCGTTGAGGAACGCTTCGAAATTTCGTGCGTAATCGATGTTCGAAATGTATTTTGCCGGCGGTTCGGTTTTAAACTCATCGAATTTGGGACCGGTGAGTTCACGCTTTTTTCCATTGATTTCGCCGGGATCGCCCGGAGCCCAGCCTTTGGCCGTGCTGCCCACCCAGTATCCATTCTCTCCAAGTACTTCTGCGTAGGTTTTAAATTTTGCCGGGAAAAGCGGCGAGTGGTTGGCAGCCTCTTCCAGTTGCCAGCTGTTGCGGCCGGTTAAAATGCACGAGCGAGAAGGGGCGCACTTGGCATTGGGTGTGTAAGCCCGCGTAAACAGAATCCCTTCACCGGCCACGCGGTCGAAAGCCGGTGTTTTCACCCAGTCGCAACCATAGGCGCCAAAATGTTTCCACGATGCATCGTCGGCAATGGCAAACAAGATGTTGGGCTGTTTGGTTTGTTCAGATTTAGAATTACACCCTGAAAAAACTGCAGTACAAAGCAGGAAAAAGGAAAAAAGCAGAAGAAGTTTATTCATAGCTTGTTTTTTGATTGAAATTTTCTTTAAGTACAGGTTTTATGTGTAAAAATTACCCTTAAATTAGCAGCATAAAACATGACATAACAAAATTAATTTAAAATGAGAAAACCGGTTATTTTTTTTGCACTGATTGCCCTTTTTGCCTGCACACAGTCACCAAAACAACCTGTATTGATTGACACAGAAACTTTTACAGGCCGGGCCGACGGAAAAAAAGTGGAACTTTTTACCCTGCAGAACAAAAACGGAGTGGTTGCCCAGATTACCAATTTTGGCGGACGGGTGGTGAGTTTATGGGTTCCCGATAAAAAAGGTAATTTTGAAGATATTGTAACCGGATATCAGACTTTTGCCGGTTATTTGAATTCCAAAGAAATTTATTACGGAGCACTGATTGGCCGTTACGGAAACCGGATTGCCAAAGGACAGTTTACTTTAAATGATACCGTTTATTCGCTGGTGCAGAACAACGACGAAAACCACTTGCATGGTGGTACAAAAGGATTTAACGATGTGGTTTGGGATGCCAGTCAGACTGATGGGCAAACTCTCGTGCTGACATACACTTCGCCACACATGGAAGAAGGATATCCCGGAAATTTAGATGTGAAAGTGCAATATAAGTTAACCGATGAAAACGAGGTGAAAATTGAATATTGGGCAACTACCGACCAGCCTACTCCCGTGAATCTTACTCACCATTCGTTTTTTAACCTGAAGGGCGATGGAAACGGAACGATTAACGATCACATTCTTCAGATTAATGCCGATTTTTACACGCCGGTTGACGAAGGGCTTATTCCTACTGGTGAAATTACCCCGGTAGAAGGCACTCCAATGGATTTCAGGGCGCCAACAGCCATTGGCGAACGGGTGGATGCTGATTTTGACCAGTTGAAACACGGTTTGGGTTACGACCACAACTGGGTGCTGCTACCCAACGAAGACGGACTAAACTTTGCAGCCAGGGTATTGGAACCTTCATCGGGCCGAACTCTTGAAGTTTACACTAACGAACCGGGGTTACAGTTTTACGGCGGTAATTTTCTCGATGGCAGCGATACTGGTAAATACGGCAAACCTTATGATTTCCGTACTTCATTCTGCCTCGAAACCCAACATTTCCCGGATAGCCCAAATCAACCCGGTTTTCCGTCAACTATTCTTGAACCCGGAGAAGAGTACTATTCAATTTGTGTGTACAAGTTTGGAGTGGAAGAGTAAGTTTTTTTGTGTTTGGAGATATTGGTTTTTTATTAGAAGTTAATTCTTGCAACTGCCGGTAGAAAATGAACCCTGCCGACAGTTGCATTTTTATTCACATATCCCTGATTTGCCAACCCATTTAAAACACCCACCTTAAAAAATTCATATATTTGCATATTTTTTTAACGAATGCAGCAGAGTAAGGAGTTTTTATGGTGAATAAATTTCAGGAATACAAGCAATTAGATCTCTCTCGAATCAATAAGGAAGTATTAAAACGCTGGGAAGAAGACGATACGTTTCATAAAAGTATTTCTACCCGCGAAGGGCATCCTACATTTGTGTTTTACGAAGGGCCACCCTCGGCCAACGGGATGCCGGGAATCCACCACGTGATGGCCCGCGCCATTAAAGATATTTTCTGTCGCTACAAAACCATGAAAGGTTTCCGGGTGCACCGAAAGGCAGGTTGGGATACCCATGGTTTGCCAGTAGAACTGAGCGTGGAGAAATCCCTGAACATTACCAAGGAAGATATTGGAAAGAAAATTTCGGTGGAAGAATACAACGCCGCCTGCCGTAAGGAGGTGATGAAATATACCCGCGAGTGGGAGGAACTCACCCGCATTATGGGCTACTGGGTGAATATGGATGATCCATATATCACATACGACAGCCGCTACATTGAAACCGTCTGGTGGCTGCTGAAACAGATTTACAACAAAGGTTTATTGTACAAAGGATACACCATTCAGCCCTATTCACCTGCCGCCGGAACCGGATTGAGCTCACACGAACTGAACCAGCCGGGCTGCTACCGCGATGTGAAAGACACAACCATTGTAGCCCAATTTAAGGCCATCCGCAACGAACGTTCAGCGTTTTTGTTTGAAAATGTGGAAACAGACCTGTATTTCCTGGCCTGGACCACCACACCGTGGACTTTGCCGTCAAACACAGCGCTGGCAGTGGGTCCGCAAATCCGTTATGTGAAAATCAGAACCTTCAATCCATATACCGGTAGTCCGGTGACCCTGATTCTGGCCAAAGATCTGCTGCACATATATTTTAATGCCGAAGCTGAAAATGCGCCGTTTGAAGAGTACAAACAAGGCGATAGAAATATTCCGTACAAAGTGCTGGCTGAATATTCGGGAGAAGAACTGGCTGGCATTCAGTACGAACAACTTATTGAATGGGTGAAACCCAAAGGAAAAGCTTTTGAAGTAATTACCGGCGATTTTGTGACCATTGAAGACGGTACCGGAATTGTGCACATTGCACCAACTTTTGGTGCCGACGATGATCGCGTAGCCAAACAAAACGGAATTTCACCTCTCATCGTGGAAGATATCGACGGCAAAACACAGGCGCTGGTCGATAAAAAAGGACGGTTTTTCCTTATTTCAGAATTGGCTGAATCGTTTGTGAAAGAATATGTTAATGTTGAAAAGTACCACGATTTTTCGGGTCGTTATGTGAAAAATGATTACAGCGAAAAACTTACGGAAGACGATCCTACCGTGGATGTGGACATATCGGTGATGCTGAAGCTGGAAAACAAAGCTTTCAGAATAGAAAAGCATGTGCACAACTACCCGCAAACCGGTGCTTTACTATCCGCTTGATTCCTGGTTTATTAAAACCACGGCGGTTAAGGAACGGATGGTGGAACTGAACAACACCATCAACTGGAAGCCGCAGTCAACCGGTACCGGGCGTTTTGGTAACTGGCTAGAAAACCTGGTGGACTGGAACCTTAGTCGCTCGCGATTTTGGGGAACGCCGCTTCCCATCTGGCGTACAGAAGATGGCTCGGAAGAAATCTGCATTGGCTCTGCCGAAGAACTGATGGCCGAAATTGAAAAAGCCATGGAAGCCGGATTTATGACAGAAAATCCGTATAAAAACTTTAACCCCGGAGACAATTCGAAGGAAAACTACGAAAATATTGACCTGCACAAACCTTACATCGACAATGTGGTGCTGGTTTCGCCATCGGGTAAAAAAATGTTTCGCGAACCCGATTTAATTGACGTTTGGTTCGATTCGGGTGCGATGCCTTATGCGCAACATCATTTTCCCTTTGAAACAAAAGTCCCCTCTAACTCCCCCAAAGGGGGAGAATTTGGATCTCCAAAGTGGCAGACAGCGCGGGATTCAAATTATGGTTTATTGAAAGACCTGGCTAAAAAGCAAAAGGAGAATCCAACTGAAGCAGAAAAATTTCTATGGCAAAACCTTAAAAATCGTCAATTAGGAAATTATAAATTTTGTAGACAACATATTATTGATCAGTTTATTGTTGATTTTGTTTGTTTGGAAAAACATTTGATTGTTGAGGTGGACGGAGGTTATCACACATTACCTGAAATTGAAATTTCTGATAATGAGAGAACTGAAATTCTGAATAAATTGGGTTTTGAAGTTCTTCGTTTTAAAAATGAAGAAATTATCAGTGATATTGAAGGAGTTCTTTACAAAATAACCACTGCCCTGAACACCCTCCCCTTGGGGGAGGGCTGGGGAGGGGCTCGGCTTTTCCCGGCTGATTTTATAGCGGAGGGTGTGGACCAAACCCGCGGTTGGTTTTTTACGCTGCATGCCATTGCTACCATGGTGAGCGATTCGGTTTCGTTTAAAAACATCATTTCCAACGGACTGGTGCTCGATAAAAGTGGAAACAAAATGTCGAAACGGCTGGGCAATGCTGTAGATCCGTTCGATACCATTGAAAATTATGGTTCCGACCCA
>CAZCPH010000252.1:0-4094 GCA_964500105.1 uncultured Mariniphaga sp.
AATGTTTCCGGACTGGTGAACGACACTCCCCGTGTAAAAAATCCTATGGAGGTATTAATTTATCCGAATCCTGCTGAAAAGCCTTTTATGTTTGAGGCCGGACAGGATTTCCTGCCTGAAAATGTGAGTGTTTATAACCTTATCGGACAATCGGTTCGGGCGCAAATGGAGATTGTTCATTCCAGAAAAATCAGAATAGATTTGTCGGGAAACATTCCGGGTGTTTACTTTGTGCGATTAAAAACAGAATCAGGTATGGTTTCAGAAAAAGTTTCGTACATGCCCTGGTAAAAAGTGAACTATGCGCAGGTTTCATGTTATTCTTATTGTAATCGTTTTGTTTTCAGGGTGTGCTCCTTCGGAAAAGAACCGGCAACGTGAAAATTCCAATCGGTATGCCCACGGTTTTAGCATTAATAAAGACGGAAATATCACGCAACTTACTGTTTTTAATCCCTGGGAAAAAGCTGAAAATATTTCTGTACAATACCATCTTTTAGATAAGAATCAACCGGTGCCGGATTCTCTTTCCGGGAAAAGAATAATAAAAACTCCGGTTGAACGGGTTGTTTGTTTGTCCACCACACACATCGGTTTTCTGGAGGTGTTGGACGAAACAGGTGCCGTTGCGGGCATTTCGGGAAGTCAGTATGTTTCCAGCGAAAAAGTGAGAAAGCGGATGGAACAGGAAGAGGTTCCCGATGTGGGTTATGGGCAGAACCTGAATTACGAATTGATTGTAACCCAAAAGCCTGACCTGGTTTTTGTTTACGGCATTGGCAGTGAGGTGACAAGCAGTGTGAAGAAACTCGAAGAACTCGGAATTCCGGTGGTAATGGTGGCAGAATACCTCGAAGAATCTCCGCTGGGAAAAGCAGAATGGATTCATTTTTTTGGAAGTTTTTTTCAGAAAGAGAATGAAGCGCAACGTTATTTTACCCGGGTTGAAAATGAATATCATCGGTTAAAAAAACTTGCAGCTCAGGTTTCTGAAAAACCAAAAGTTATGGTAGGTTCACCGTACAAAGATTCCTGGTGGATTCCCGGCGGGAATTCGTACCTGGCCAATTTGATGGCTGATGCCGGAGGCGATTACCTGGGCAAAGAAAATCCTTCGCACGAAAGTTATGTGATTTCGTTTGAACACGCGCTAACCATGGCCGGCGAAGCAGATATCTGGATTAATATGGGAAATATGGCTTCAAAAGCAGAGCTGTTGAGTACCGACGAGCGGTTTAAAAATTTTGATGTGTTTAATAACGGAAAGTTGTTCAACAATATCAAACGGCTGAGCCACCACGGAGGAAACGATTTTTGGGAAAGCGGAACGGTAAATCCTCATTTGGTTTTAAGCGATTTAATTGCCATTTTTCATCCCGGAATAACAAATGTAGATTTGGTTTATTATCAGGAAATTCAATGAGTTCGACGCAAAAAAATAGACGCCGTCCGGTTGCTTTGCTGTTTGCAGGCCTGGGAATTTTACTGGTTGTTTTTTTTATTGCCGATTTGCTGCTGGGTTCCATTATCATTCCGGTGAAACAGGTTCTGTTTGCATTTTTCCCCTCTTCAGAAACCAGTGATTCATTTCGCACCATTGTGCTCGATTTCAGGCTTCCCAAAGCATTAACCGCTGTTTTAACAGGTGCTGCGTTATCGTTAAGTGGTTTGCAAATGCAAACGGTTTTCCGGAATCCCCTGGCAGGTCCTTATGTTTTGGGTATCAGTGCCGGTGCCACTCTGGGTGTTGCGCTTTTTGTGCTCGGCTTTTCATCGGCATTTGCATTTGGTGTTTTTTCGTCTACCGGCGCGTGGTCGCTTGCTTTGGTAGCCTGGGCAGGTTCATTTTTGGTCATGCTGCTTGTTCTTTATGTTTCAGCCCGCGTGAATGACATTATGACGCTGTTGATTCTGGGAATTCTTTTCACCAGCGCAGTTACGGCGGTAGTGAGCATTCTGCAGTATTTCAGCAGCGAATCGATGCTGAAAGCTTTTGTAATATGGACCATGGGAAGTTTGGGAAGCGTTACCAAATCGCAGCTTTGGGTATTGTTGCCGGCCATTATTGCCGGAACCTTTCTGGCTTTCCTGAAAATAAAGGATTTAAACGCTTTTTTACTGGGCGAAGATTATGCCCGGTCGCTGGGTGTTTCCATTAAAACCAGCCGGGTAATTATTTTTCTGAGTACCAGTTTGCTGGCTGGCACGATTACTGCTTTTTGCGGGCCCATCGGCTTTATAGGCATTGCCGTTCCGCACATTTGCCGGGTAATTTTTAAAACGGCCAACCATCTGGTTTTGGTTCCGGCAGTGATTTTAATGGGGAGTATTGTTATGTTATTCAGTGACATCGTTTCGCAGCTGCCGGGAATGCAGGCTACGCTGCCCATCAATTCGGTTACCGCATTGATTGGTATTCCTGTAATTATCTGGATGATTGTAAAAAACAGAAAATTTGTTTCGGTTTGAAAAAGGAAAACATAAATATTGAACTGAAACAGCTTTCGGTGGGCTATCTGCAGCCGGGTGACCAGCCTTTGGAGGTTCTGAAAAACATCAACTTAACTGCTGCACCAGGGGAAATGGTGGCGCTCATCGGGAGCAACGGAATTGGCAAAAGTACCTTGTTGCGCACCATTGCTGCTTTTCAACCTTCCCTTGCCGGAGAAATTCAAATTAGCGGGAAAGGGCTCAAAACGCTGAATCCCAAAGAAATTTCCCGGATTATGAGTTTTGTTTCCACCGAAACCATCCGTATTCCGAATTTGTCTGTTTTCGATTTGGTGGCTTACGGCCGTTTTCCCTACACCAACTGGATTGGAATGCTTGCCGATGAGGATAAACGCGCAGTTTACGACGCCATCGAAAAAGTAGGATTGGGAGAAATGGCCGGTAAACCGGTAATGCAAATCAGCGACGGCGAGCGGCAACGGGCCATGATTGCCCGGGCACTGGCACAGGATACACCGGTGATAATTCTGGACGAACCAACGGCTTACCTCGATGTGAGCAACAAATATGAGATTTTTCATTTACTGCAGGTTTTGGCCGGTGAGCGAAAGAAAACAATCATACTGTCAACCCACGACCTGAACATTGCCCTGCGCGAAGTGGACAAGCTCTGGATTGTTACCGAAACCATCAATTATCAGGGCGCACCCGAAGATGCTGTGCTGCATGGCTGGCTCAATCAGATGTTTAATAATGAACACATTGGCTTCGATGATAAGGAAGGAGAGTTTTACTTCAGAAAAAATTTTAAAGCAAAGGTAAAAGTGGAAGGCGAGGGACTTCCATTGATTTGGACCTTACGCGCCCTTAATCGTAAAGGTTACCAGATTGTAATGCAGGCTGAACCAGATTTCAAAATTGTTGCACAGGAAAACCGCTGGAAGCTCATCTCATCGGGTAGCGAAACCGAATTCCAAAGTATTTATCAGCTTTTGGCTTTTCTTGGTTAGATTTTCGTGAAATTTTGGAACATTTAGTACTTTTAGCCGAAAGAAATCATAGCTATGAAGGAAATTGAAATTTTTTGCCACAACACACACTCGAAACACACTTATCCGCTTGGAACTTCGCTTTTGGAAATCAGCAGGGATTTAAACATAAAACTTGAAAACACCGTTTGCGGTGCCATTGTAAACAACCAGGTGCGCGAGCTCTCTTTTTGCCTGGTGAAACCAAAGCACATCGAGTTTTTCGATGTTGCTCACCCTGACGGTATCCGAATGTATATCCGCAGCCTGATTTTTGTGATGTATGCTGCTGTAAAGGAGGTTTTTCCACACGTTTCGCTTCACGTTCGAAAAGGCATTTCCAACGGTTATTTCTGCGAACTTTCGGGTTTTGGGCGTGAAATTACCGAACCCGATATACAGCTGATACGGAACGAAATGGAGGAAATTATCGGTCAGAATATTCCGTTTATTAAAAGAGGATTGCCGACCGAGGATGCCGTGGAGCATTTGATGAAGGAAGGGCTGGAGGAGAAGGCACAGCTTTTTGAGCAAAAAGGACATCTGTTTACGAGCCTCTACTTTTTAAACGATCTGGGCAACTATTTTTACGGACATCTGCTTCCCTCAACAGGA
>CAZCPH010000252.1:4104-5093 GCA_964500105.1 uncultured Mariniphaga sp.
ATTAGCAGAATCTTTTGCGACAGTTAAAATTGTTCCCTCAACAGGATTCATAACCAATTTCGGGTTGATGAAGTTTTACGATGGCATTCTGCTTCAGATTCCCGACCCGGAAAATTTTAAGCTTTTGCAGGAGGCTCCGAAGCAGAAAAAACTGTTTGAGATTTACCAGGAGCATAAAAACTGGGCCCGCATTCTGGATGTGGATACAGTGGCCAATTTGAATGAGTTTACTTTGCAAAAAAAAGGCGGCTACATTATAAAAATATCGGAGGCGCTGCACGAGAAGAAAATTGCGGAGATTGCCAATAAAATTCATGAGCGAAACGGCGACCTTCGTGTGGTTTTGGTTGCTGGCCCTTCGGCATCGGGTAAAACCACCTTCAGCAAAAGGCTTGGCGTGCAATTGGCGGTGAATGGTTTGCGGCCGTTCCAGATTTCGCTCGATGACTATTTTGTTGACCGCGAACATACTCCGCGCGACGAACAGGGAAATTACGATTTTGAAGCGTTGGAGGCCATTGATATCGAGTTTTTTAACGAGCAATTGCTCGATTTGCTCAAAGGGAAAGAGGTACAGATTCCCAAATTCGATTTTTATCGTGGTCAGCGGTTTATGAACGGCGACCGGTTGCGGTTACGCACAGGCGATATTCTGATTGTGGAAGGTATTCATGGCATGAATCCGCGCCTTTTGCCGCGCATCGAAGAGAAGAACACCTTTAAAATATTTATTTCGGCATTGACGCAAATTTCCATTGACGAACAAACCCATATTTCAACGTCAGACAACCGCTTAATTCGCCGGATTATTCGCGACGCAAAATACAGGGGTTACCGGGCTGCAGATACCATTAAACGCTGGCCTTCGGTAAGGCGGGGTGAGGAGCGGAATATTTTTCCGTACCAGGAAAATGCCGACGTTATGTTCAACTCGGCAACCCTGTACGAACTGGGTGTGCTGAAAAAATATGCCGATCCGCTGCTAAAAC
>CAZCPH010000253.1:0-5074 GCA_964500105.1 uncultured Mariniphaga sp.
GGTGATGGTCGCGCTGGCTGTGCCGTTATAATCCGTTCCGCTGGTTGCGGTTTCCATCAAACTGGAATTCAAAAATACTTTCCAGGGAATTTCCGGGGTAAAAAAGTTGAAACCACCGCGAACTTGGCATCAGTTCAAATTCGATGTTCTGCTCAATTCTCTGAATATGTGACAAAGCTTGTTCGTACTCGAAACGCCAGAGGGCAATATCGGCCAGCAACGCATCGAAAGCTGCCTTTGATGCCCTTCCCTTGTTTTCCTCAATGGTCGGGAAACTTTCTGTGGGAGCATAATCGCGATTGGCAGTAAGGTCTGTCACAATTTGATTCAACACTTCTGCTTCGGGAGTTTGAGGAAGATAAAAATCGGTGTCGTCGTTCTCCGACGGTTCAAGTACCAATGGAACATCTCTGAAAAGGCGAACCAGATAAAAATAACTCAGACTCCGCAGGAAATAGGCTTCGGACATCAAACTCCTGAGCTGGAAATCGGTAAACGTATTATCTATTTCTTTTACTTCAGGCCCGTTCTTAATCACCTCATTACAGTAATTGATCACTTTGTAAAAGTTATTCCAGTTTGAAAATGAATTGTTTGGATAGATGTTGCTTTCCATCACATTTCGTTCGCCATCGCCCTGGTTAAAATCGCCCTGAAGCATATCAGCCCGCAACTCGCCATACATAAACAAACTGCGATCCATCGCTCCAAACGATTCGTAGGCAGCCATCAATACTGCTTCCACATCTTCCTTCGATTTCCAGAACTCATCTCGAATCAGACCGCTTGGTGGAATAAGTTCCAGCCAGTCGTTGCAGGAAAACTGAAAAAACACCAACAGGGTAAGCAGAAAATATTTCATTTTTGATTTCATACGCTCCAATTTTTAAAATCCGATTCCAATACTGAATGTATAAACCTGTGGTGGAGGAGTGCGTGCCTCATCCACACCAATCCAAAACGGGTTGCTGGCATCCTGCCCGATTTCGGGGTCTTGTCCCGTATATCTGGTCATTGTAAAAAGCTTACGGGCACTGAGTGCAAAAGTAGCACGGCGTACCCCCAGTTTGTTGCATAAATCTTTGTCCAGCTCATAGCCGATTTTCACGTTGTTCAGCCGTAAAAAATCGCCTTTCTCCACATAGCGGTCAGATCCCAGGTTATTGGCCGGATGGTTCATGTAGGCACGGGGCAGCATACCTTCTTCATTTTGTCCCTGAATGCGCCAGCGCCGTAGAGTAGCTTTACTCTGGTTGTTCCGGTCGTTCATACCTTCGGTTTGCAAGGCAATTCCGTTAATAATATCAAATCCAAGCCTGTAGTGAAACCCAACAGAAAAGTCGAAATTTTTGTACCGGAGGTTTGCTCCAAAACCACCAATAAAATTGGGATTGGAGTCGCCAATGTAAACCACATCGTTCAGGTCAATTTTTCCATCGTGGTTCACATCTTCATACATGGGATCTCCTCCTTTAAAAATATAGGTATCGGTATATTGCAACGGAATGGGTTTGCCCTCACCATCGGTTAAAACATTGCCTTCGGCATCGCGAGCAATGGCATCTGCATCGCTGGCAAAAACGCCAAGATACCTGAATCCAAAGAAAGAACCGATAGGTTCACCTTCCATTACGATTTGCGGATATTCTCCGTTTCCGATGGATGTGGAACGTTCGGTATTAAAATTCTCAGGCAGTTTATTAAACCGGTTAATGTTTTGCGATGTATTGAAATTCACGGAGAACAACCAGTCTTTAGTGCGAATTATTCTTGCATCAGCCATCAGTTCCCAACCGGTATTGGTCATTTCGCCACCATTCAAAAATTTTAACTCGCCGTATCCCGACGATACCGGGATTGAGTACCGGTTAAACAAAATATCTTTGGTAACTTTCTGGTAAACATCGCCTTCCAGATAGAACCTTTCCTTAAACAGGTTCAGTTCCATCCCGGCATTCCACGAAGTTATGGTTTCCCACCTCAGGTTATTCAGCTGAATACTTGTAGGTGCAATGGCCGGGTTTAAAATATAGCTGCCAGTTCCGGTAGATTCATACGAAGCAAAACGGGCATAAACATCAGAAGGTTGACGTCCGGAGACCCCCCAGCTAAAGCGAAGCATGCTTTCACCCAAAAACTCGGAACTACTCAAAAACGATTCTTCTGAAAACCGCCAGCCTAACGATACCCCTTTAAACAACCCCCAGCGGTTATTCACCCCAAACGAAGAGTGGGCATCGGCACGAAGGATGGTTTGCAGCAGATATCGGTCTTTATATTTGTAATTGATATTTCCCATACCACTAATGAGGCGGTTCTCGCCCGAGCCTGTACCAATCCAGTTAATCTGCGGATCGATTGCCGGATCTTTAATATCCACACTTGGCGTTTTGTTGCCCTGCAGGTTCATCCATTCGTAACCCGACTGATCGGTTAGCCAGGTTAATGCGCCTGAAAGGCTGTGATCCTCATTCTGAAACGGAGAACTAAAAGCAAGTTGTGTTTCGGTACGAATAGAATTACTCAGGTTGTTGCTTTCTTCGGCTTTGTTCACGTTCCACTCCAGCCAGTCGGCGCCAATGGCATTGTAAGGCAGGTAATTTTTAGATTTGGAACCTTCATACTGAAACGAAATGGTTTCACGAAATGTCAGCCAGTCATTCACCCGGTACTGCAACATAAACGTATTCTCCAAACGGTCTGTAGTCTGGTCATTCATCCCCAGCAATGCAACTGCCACCGGGTTAAAATAGGTTACGCCATCGCCCTGGTAACTGTTTATGGGCGTAAAATATTCACCGGTATATTGTCCATCAAAATCACGTTCCCACACACTCATATTCGGCGCTTTAATGTATGCCATTTCGCGCACATTCCGGGCACGCCAGTAGTTACCCTGAATGGAAACGTTGTTGTCGCGAAAGTTATTGGTATAATTAAATTTTACCTGAAAAAGCAGATTTCTGGACAGAAAATAATCGAGGTTGATACGCGAAGAAAACCTGCGCGAGCGGGTACTGATGGTTGTTCCTTCTTCATCCACATAACTGAATGATGTAAAATAACGGGTTTTTTCGCCGCCACCTGAAATACTGAAATAGTGGTCGTGTGTGGCGCCGTTTTGGGTAATCTCCTTAAGCCAGTCGGTGTTGGCAGAATAGTTGTAAAAATTGGCAAAATCACGGTCGTATGCAATTTCCGGCGGAATATCGAACGCCCCCTGGCTGTTGTGCCACTCTTCCAGCTGCAACATAATGTATTCATCGCCGTTCAGCATTGGTATTGCCGGTGGCT
Source organism: uncultured Mariniphaga sp. (assembly GCA_964500105.1). Taxonomy (GTDB): domain Bacteria; phylum Bacteroidota; class Bacteroidia; order Bacteroidales; family Prolixibacteraceae; genus Mariniphaga. The sequence continues at coordinate 3,295 of CAZCPH010000253.1, forward strand.
GCACATTCAGGTTGTATTTATACTGGTAATCGAACTGCACTTTACCCATGCGTCCCTTTTTGGTTTCGATGAGTAAAACGCCATCGGCACCGCGCGAACCGTATATGGCAGTTGAAGCGGCATCCTTTAAAACCTCGATGGAACGGATATCCTGAAGTGCAATATTAATGAGGTTACTGATATCTTCGCTGTCGGCAGAACTAAGGTCGAAATCAGTGGTCACCCTGAACTGCGGGATTCCATCGATTACAATAAGCGGCTGACTGTTTCCCATGGAACTTAATCCGCGAATTACCAGCTGAGAGCCAGAACCCGGGTCACCGGAGGCACTGATAATATCGAGCCCGCTCACTTTTCCCTGCAACGCATCGGCGGCTGAAAGCACACCTACATCCTGCATATCCATCAGGTCAACTTTTACCGAAGAAGATGCACGGTCGCGGTCTTCAATATTGGTTAAACCACCTGTTGACCGGGCCTCAGCGGTTACTGTTACTTCTCCCAAAGCTACATCGGAAGTTTCCAGTTCTACCACAACGGTTACAGCCGGATTCACTTCAATCTCCTGTGGCTTGTAACCAATCACACTCACCCGAACTGTATTGGCAGGATTCTGCAATTGTAAAACAAAGTCGCCGTTCACATTGGTAATGGTACCGTTAACCACCCTCTCCTCGCTGTCGTACTCAACAATATTGGCGCCTATAATGGTTGTTTTATCGCCTTTGTCGAGCACCCTTCCCCTGATTATGGTTCTCTCCTGAGCCTGAATGGTAATATAACTGCAAAAAGCAACTAGAAAAATCAGGATAGTTCTTATTCTTTTCATTTCGTTCACAAACCTTTGGTTTTATACAAATTGCATTGCCTGCTTATTGGGTATCCACTTCTCCGAATACCAATACGCGGTCAATTTCATGAATTACTGCATTGTTGAATATATTGCTGAATACGTCATTGCTTTCGCCCAGGTTAATACCGGTAAGCACGTTTGTGTTGTCCGATTCTTCCACCTCGGTATAAACTGCACCCGATTTATCTTTAAACCGGATGATGTCAATTCCGGGGTCAACGTAAAGCTGGGTATAAACCGTAGAGAAAGGTGTTGATTTTTCATCGATTCGGGTAGTTTCGAAATACCTTGGAGCAGACGAACCGTCGGTAAAAATCAATTCTCCCTGCACAAAGTGGAGCATCAGCATTTTCTGCAATTCCTCTTTTGTCATGGAAGATACATCTACAGCATCGAGGGCTTCGGCGCTCGGAACAAAAACGGTATAAAACTCGTTGTCGGAAAGGAAATTATACCTGAATTCCTTGTCGACTGATAGTCCTGCCTGCTGAAGCAAGGCATGAAATTTCGGGAAAGAACTTTGAATCCGGTTATAAATGCTGGTTGCAGAAAAACTGAACCAGTTGTTGATTTCATAAGTTGTTCCATTGTCGGCAGTTGAGCTCAACACACGCGGAAACTCTGCCACCGTTGACGATCCGAGAGGTTGGGCAAAAACTCCTTTCGTGCAATGCCACGGGGTTGCCTTGTTGCTACATGGCTCATCAGCAATATCCTCAAATCGTTCTGTGACAAAACAAACTGCTGCGGAATCGCTCCCGGGCTAATCATAAACACCGAAAAAACTTCATTGACTTCGTTGTAAATCAGCGAGGAGTCGATACGGGTATTTTGGTCAGATTCTACAAAAAACATGTAGTCCTGGTTTTGCCGTTTTAGCGCTGAAAGTAACCCTGCCTGTTCAATGGCAAGCATCACTTTTCGAAA
>CAZCPH010000254.1:0-5039 GCA_964500105.1 uncultured Mariniphaga sp.
AAAAGGCCTATCAGATTCTGGTTGCTGCTGAGCCTTCGGAATTAACTGAAAACAAGTCCGATTTGTGGAATTCCGGAAAAGTGGAATCCCCGACGTCCATTTTTGTACCGTATCAAGGGCAAAAGCTGAACTCCGGCACGGCAGCCTGGTGGAAAGTTCGCGTTTGGGACGAGGCCGGAAATGTTTCTTCGTGGAGTGAACCTGCCCGGTTCGGTGTGGGCTTACTGGATGAATCAGACTGGCAGGCCGCTTACATTGCTTTCAACACCGAAAACGGGTACCGCGAGTGCCCGCAACTTTATCAGACTTTTGAAGTGGACGAAACCGATTCAAATTATTTTCTGCATGTAAACTCGCTGGGCTACCACGAAGTTTTTCTCAACGGCAAAAAAGTAGGTGAAGGTGTGCTGGCACCAGCAGTTTCGCAGTTTGATAAAAGGTCGCTCATCAACACTTACGATGTTTCCGAATTTCTGAAAAAAGAAAAAAACGAAATCATTCTGTGGTTGGGCAGTGGCTGGTACACTGAAGGATTGCCCGGAGTGGCCAATAACGGTCCGGTGGTGCGGGCGCAACTGGAAAAGGTTGAAAACAACCAGCGGGAAATCATTCTGGCTACCGATGGAAACTGGCAGGGACGAAAAAGCAGCTATACCCGTCACGGAAACTGGCTGCCCGACCGGTTTGGCGGCGAGATAGTGGACGGAGCGCTGGCTATAAATGATTTGGTAACCGAAAATCCGGAAAATCTCTGGCAGCCGGTTTCGCTGGTGAATATTCCTGAACATAACGCAAGTCCGCAAATGACCGAACAAAATGCCATTACCGTTACCATCAACCCGGTTTCCATCAAAGAAATTGCACCCGACACCTTTCTGGTGGATATGGGTAAAAACCTTACCGGGTGGGTGGAAATGCATTTTCCCGAATTGCAAAAAGGGCAGGAAGTAAAATTGGAATACTGCGACCATTTAATCAACGGCGAACGGTTTAACGACCGGAATCAGTGGAATAAGTATATCGCCTCCGGTACTTCGCCCGAAATGTTCATCAATAAGTTCAATTATAATGGATTCCGTTATATTCGGGTTACCGGGCTGAGCGAAAAACCGGACGCAGAATCCATCAAAGGTTACCTGATTCACACTGATTTTGAGCCGGCTGCAACGTTTGAATGTTCCGACCCCGATTTGAACGCCATTCACGATATGCTGTTCTATACCCTGCAATGCCTGAGTATTGGCGGCGATTTTGTGGATTGCCCGCAAATCGAGCGGCTTGGCTACGGCGGTGATGGAAACGCTTCCACTTTAACGGCACAAATCATGTTTAACCTGGCGCCGGTGTACAACAACTGGCTGCAGGCCTGGGCCGATGTTATCCGCGAAGACGGCGGAATGCCGCACACAGCTCCGAATCCGTATCGTGCAGGTGGCGGACCCTACTGGTGCGGATTTATTATTACGGCTTCGTGGCAAACGCATCTGAATTATGGCGACACGCTGGTGCTTGAAAAATATTACCCGGTGATGCAGAAATGGCTGGGCTATGTGGATGCACACACGGTTGACGGGTTGCTCAAACGCTGGCCTGACACCGACTACCGCGGCTGGTACCTTGGCGACTGGGCCACGCCGGAGGGAATCGACCAAACGAATGAAGCGTCGGTTGACCTCGTGAACAATTCATTTATCGCCGTCTGTTTCGACAATATGGAACGCATTGCCGGAATTCTTGGTAAACCTGAAGATGCTCGTTTGTACGCTTCGAAAAAACAACAGTTGCAGAAAAAAATTCATGAAACATTTTTCGATGAAACAACCAATACCTATGCCACCGGAACGCAGATTGACCTGGCTTTTCCGATGATTGCAGGCGTGGTTCCGGAGGAAAATCTGAAAGCCGTTAAAAATTCACTGTACCACGAAACCGAAGTGAACCGGAACGGGCATTTGGCCACCGGACTGGTAGGATTGCCGGTGTTAACCGAATGGGTGGTGGAAAACAAAGAGGTTAATTTGATGTACTCCATGCTGAAAAAGCGGGATTACCCCGGTTACCTCTACATGCTCGACAACGGCGCCACCACCACCTGGGAGCACTGGAACGGCGCCCGCAGCCATATTCACAACTGTTACAACGGCATCGGTTCGTGGTTTTACCAGGCGGTTGGCGGAATCCGTCCGGTGGAAAATGTGCCGGCTTACCGGAAAGTTCGCGTTCAGCCCCAAATCCCCGATGGCGTAACCTGGGCTAATACGTCGCAGGAAACACCTTTTGGGAAAATGGTGGTGAACTGGAGTTTAAGCGGCGAAATGCTGGACCTGGATATTGATATTCCGGTGGGAGTGGAAGCGGAAGTGGTTCTTCCTACTTCAGCAAAATCTTATGTTCTGAATGGAAAAGAATATGAATTGATTGAAATGGAAGAAAAAGCAGTGGATTTGAAGAGTGGAAAATACGTGATGCAATTGAAGTGGTGATACGACAACTGGCGGACACCAACTCAATAAAATCTACAAAATTGGTGTTTGATAAATAGTAAAGACAGGCACAAATCGTTATCCGCGCGGTTCATTCAAAATCATTATATTTGCTTTATGGGCGAAAAAGACAAAATATTACGGATGATTATTCAGGTAGTTGATAAAACAGCTTCCGATTCAGAAGTTTATTTGTATGGCTCTCAAGCAAGAGGAAATGCAAAACGACTTTCAGACTGGGATATACTCATTTTACTTAATAGACCCAATGTTCCTTTTGAATTTGAAACTAAATTCATGGATGAATTCTATGAATTGGAACTGGAAACAGGAGAAATTTTTTCTCCATTGATTTATTCAAAAAATGATTGGATTTCAAATTACTCAGTCACTTCTTTATTTGAGAACATAAAAAGAGAAGGAGTAAAATTAAAATGACAGGCACAAAAAATGATTTGATAAAATATAGAATTGCTAGAGCAAGAGATACTTTCGAAGATGCTCAGATCTTGGCCGGGAGAGAGAAATGGAATTCAAGCATGAATCGACTCTATTATTCTGCTTATTATGCCATTATGGCATTGTTGCTGGTTTCTGATTTAAAACCTGCCACTCATAACGGAGTAAAATCAAATTTTTCAGAATATTTCATCAAGACAGGCAAAATTGACAAGGAATATGGGAAAATGTATTCCCAATTATTTTCATGGCGACAGAAAGGTGATTATGATGATTTGTTTGATTTCAATAAGGAAAAAGTCCTGCCATATTTTGAGCCCGTTGACAGATTCATTTCCTTAATAGAAAAAATGGTTGAAGAAGATAAAACCAGGTGATAAGAAACTTAAGAATTTCTGAAGAAGTAGTTAACAAATATAGTTGCGAGATTAAGTGAGTAATTCAGAAATACTCTTTTGTCACACCCAGAACAGTAAAACAAAATAGACGTCTGGCTGGAAAAATGAAATCGTTTGTGTTCACAAAAAACAGAGGGTTGAATTATTTAAAGCCATAAAACAGATTAGTAGTTTGCATGTTAGGGACGTTTTAAGAAAGGCGAACCGGAAGAAAATTTTGTTGTTAAGAATTACTTGACAATAGCCGCAGATGGAAAAAATCAAATATAAAATTTCAGACAATGATAAAAAATCTTTCGCTACTCTTTTTAATTTTTGCGATGGCGTGCAAATCTCCCGAAGTTTCCGAACCGGAATTGATGAAGGAAGCTGTGCCCGTTTGGGCCGAAAGTCGTGAAACGGAAATGAACCTGACGCTGGGTTTTCAGGGTGTTTTTCAGGCTGAAAAAAACAGCGAATTTACCTTGCGGATAACCGGCTCCACGCTTTACCGTGTTTTTTTGAACGGCGAGTTTCTTGGGTATGGTCCGGCGCGGACAGCCCACGGTTTTTTCCGGGTGGATGAATACGACATCGGAGATCTGGTAAAAGCCGGCGAAAATGTTTTGGCTGTTGAAGTTGCCGGTTACAATGTGAACACCTACTACACCCTGGACCAGCCTTCGTTTTTGCAGGCGGAACTGGAATCGGACGGAAAAATTGTCCTGGCCACCGGTAATGAAACGGGGTTCAAAGCATTTGAGTTGAAAGAACGCCTGCAGAAAGTGGAGCGGTACAGTTTTCAACGTCCCTTTACCGAATACTACCGCATAGCCGAAGGTTTTGATGACTGGAAAACGTCGGCAGATGTTCCGCTCACTCCTGTGGAACTTGCCGAACAGTCCGGAGGAAAACTGATTCCGCGAAACCTGTTAATGCCTGAATTTGAAACTTTACGGCCTTTGGAAATTTATGCCAATGGAACTGTCGGATTTCAAAAACCTGAACGATATTACAAAGACCGGTCGCTGGTGAACATCAGCAAGCAATTTAAAGGCTACCCGGAACCGGAGCTGGAAGTTTTGCCCTCGCAACGGATGCAGGAAATGACAACCCAAACCATGACGCAGGTTTCAGGAAAATATACGGAAAATCCGGTTGCTCTTTCTGAAAATGAATTTTCCACTTTCGACTTTGGCACCAACCTGTCTGGATTTATCGGAAGCCTGATAAGCTGCTCCGAACCTTCCACTATTATTTTCCATTTCGATGAAATACTGACCGACGGCGATGTGAATTCCAAAAAACGGATGGCCGACGTGAACAACCAGGTGGTTTATGAGCTGGAACCGGGAATTTACAACCTGGAATCTTTTGAATCGTACACATTCAAATATTTGAAAGCAATTGTAACGAAGGGAAGCTGCACCATTCACGATGTTTACATCCGGGAATATGCTTATCCTGACAATCCCCGGGCAACTTTTGCCAGCAGCAATCCAAAACTGAACGCCATTTACGATGCCGCCCGGCAAACCTTCCGGCAAAATGCAGTGGATATTTTTATGGACTGTCCGTCGCGCGAGCGGGCCGGCTGGCTGTGCGACAGCTATTTTATGGCCATCATGGAAAAAGGATTTACCGGCAAATCGGACGTGGCCCACAATTTTTACGAGAATTACGCGCTGGCCGACAGTTTTGAATTTCTTCCCGATGGTAT
>CAZCPH010000255.1:0-5038 GCA_964500105.1 uncultured Mariniphaga sp.
ACCCGCGACAGACCTTCAGTATTTACTGGGGGTCTTTTTTTGTTTATGGCAGAAATTGGGACAATTGTGGCAAAAAGATGGCTAATGATTACAGGGTTTGGTTTGCAAACAGGTAAGATTAAAAAAAGAGGAAAAGCTAAACAAAGGAAATATGTTAGTTTAGTTTTTCGGCAAAATCTAAACTAAGTTAGAAATTCACCCTTTTCTCGACGGAAACGGAAGAGTAGGCAGGTTGCTTATAACGCTTTACCTTGTTAGTAAGGGCATACTTAAACAGCCTATTCTGTATTTGTCTGATTTTTTTGAACGAAACCGGATATTGTACTATGACAATCTAATGCGGGTTCGTACACACAATGATATGGATATTTGGTTAAAGTTTTTCCTGACCGGAGTGATTGAAATATCGAAAAAGGGGATAGAAACTTTTGATGGAATACTGCAATTGCAGCGGATTCTTGAAGGTAAAATTCAGTCATTGGGAAGTCGGGGTAATGAAGCCCGAAAAGTAATTGATTTTCTTTACTCCCAGCCTGTAATTGATGCATCGAAAATCGGAATGATTACAAATAAATCCAAAGCAACCAATTATAAACTACTTTCCGACCTGGAGAGACTGGAAATTTTGAAAGAGATTACCGGAGCACAAAGAAATATGCTTTATGTTTTCAATGATTACCTGGAATTATTTAAAAGCGAATAACCTAATTTAAAATTCAGGTTAGTGTTTGTAAGCGACTGTGTAAATATTTTTTGCTATTTTTGTTATATGGACATAAGAGCGGATAAGATAAAAAAAATGATAGCAAATTGGGTTCACGAAGTTGACCCGGACGCTGAAGTTTACCTATTCGGGTCAAGAGCAAGAGGTGATTTTAAGAAAGATTCCGACTGGGACTTATTAATTCTTACCAACTATCCGGTCACATTGAAAGATGAACAACAATTCAGGCATCACCTCATTCCTTTGGAATTGGAAATAGGGGAAGCTTTTTCAACATTTGTATATGAAAAGCTGGATTGGGAAACCCGACATAAAATAACCCCATTTTATCAAAATGTAACCAGGGAAGGTATTCAGATTTGAAAGCACAAGATAAATCAGCTTACATTGCTTATCGTATCTCAAAGGCAGATGAAACTTTGTTAGCAGCTAAAAAATTAGCTCAAAGCAAATTCTGGAACTCCTGTGTAAACCGACTCTATTATTCCTCCTTTTATGCAGTAAATGCATTGCTTCTCAATGATGGAGTAATCTCTAAGTCTCATGCAGGAGTTAAAACCCAATTTTTTCAACATTATATCAAAACTGGGAAAATTGACATCAAATACAGCCAGCTCTATTCTGATTTATTTGACTGGCGGCAAAAAGGGGATTACAATGACTTCTTTGATTTGTCAGAAGAGGAAGTGCTACCACTTATTGAACCGGTTGAAGAGCTTGTCAGGAAGATTAAATCTTTGCTGATTAATACTTAACGATACTTTGATTATCGGTATGAAAAAAGTAAAAGATGCGCTGCTCGGAATTGCAGTCGCCGATGCGCTTGGTGTTCCGGTAGAATTTAAGTCGAGGGAATACCTGGAACAGCATCCGGTAACCGGAATGGCCGGCAACGGAACATACAACCAACCACCCGGAACCTGGTCCGACGACAGTTCACTTACATTCTGCCTTGCTGAAACGATTGCTGAAGGATACAGTCTTGAACGAACCGCCCGCAAATTCATTCGCTGGCGCAACGAAGGTTACTGGGGCGCGCACAACGAAGTTTTCGATATTGGAATTACAACCAGCCAGGCAATTTCCCGCCTGGAGCACATTTTGGAAAACGGGGGAGAACCGGAACTGAAAAAACTGAAAGCAACACAGGATGAATACGAAAACGGCAATGGCTCGCTGATGCGGATTTTACCCCTGCTTTTTGAGATAAATGGCAAAAAAATTACCGAACAGTTTGAAATGATTTGGGAAAATTCTGCACTTACCCACCGGCACATCAGGGCAGCCATGAGTTGCATGATTTACCTGAAACTGGCAGAGTATCTTTTGAAGGGGGAGGATAAATTCATTGCATACAGGAAAAGCGCTGAGGAGATACAAAAGCTTTGGGATGTTATTCAATTTCCTGTTTCAGAAAGAAAGCACTTTGCAAGAGTTATTTCTGAAAGCATTGCTACAGTTGCAAAAAGTCAGGTTCGATCCAGTGGATATGTAATCGATTCGCTGGAAGCAAGCCTCTGGTGTTTTCTGAATAATGATTCTTTCCCTGATGCCGTTCTTGCTGCCGTAAACCTGGGGCACGATACAGACACTACAGCAGCTATTACCGGGGGATTGGCCGGCTTGTACTACGGAAAAGACGGAATTCCGGAAGAGTGGCTAACTCCACTTGCAAGGTACGGGGATATTATTCAGTTGGGCGAAAGTCTGGCGTAAAAAACCGGATTTTAACTTTAAGCAGAATAATCTGATTTTATACTTTTACGATTTCCTCCTTAATGCGTAATTACGTTTTTTTGACTATCGTTCCGGTTCAGCATCAAAACGTTCGATAAAGTCGGTGGAAAGTACCCTGAATTCTGTTCTCCGGTTAATTGCCCGCGCAATCTCCTGCTGTTCCTCGGGTAAATTCGTAATGAATTCTTCGGTAAGCTCATCGCTCCGGTTGAGAAAGTCGTGCTGGCGGGCAAGTGCACGGGTTACGGTTTTGGGCCAGGTTTCACCATAACCTTTTGCCACAAGCCGTTGCGGGCTAATTCCTTTTTCAATCAGGTAATCTACAACACTTTGTGCCCGTTTTTGCGAAAGCTCGAAGTTAAACTGGTCGCTGCCCACGTGGTCGGTATGCGACATGATTTCGATGGTAATTGTTGGATTCAGCATCAGCGTGGCTACCAGCGTATCGAGCGAAGTTTTTGATTCAGGCAGCAATTCCCAGCTGCCAAATTCATAGTTAATGTTTTCCAGGTTAACCGGAGCATCGGTTGGTGTCAGGTACAATTCAAACCTGAAATCTTTACTGTCTTCCAGTCCGATTGTTGTGGCTGAAGCTTTGTCGCGTAGGTAACCATCTTTGAAGGCTGCAAAAATGTATTCGGTTTCTGGTTTTAATGTCATCTGGAATTTCCCGTTTTGGGTGCGCAGCCTGAGGCTTGTTCCGTCAGTTCCGATAATTCGCACGTTTGCTCCATCAATTCTTGCTCCGTTCTCCTTGTCGAAAACTTCACCTTCTACCCTGAAAATTATCGGAGGAACCACAAATTCATATAAATCATCACCTCTGGAGCCTTTTCTGTTTGAAGTGAACATTCCTTTGTTTTCGCCTTCAACGAATGCAATTCCAAAGTCATCGGAAGGCGAATTTACAGGATATCCCATGTTTTCAACCTCCCAGGTGCCATCTTCGTTTTCAGCCGCCTTAAAAAGGTCGAGTCCTCCCATTCCAATGTGGTAGTTGGACGAAAAATAGAGTTCGCCGTTGTCTCTGATGAACGGAAACATTTCGTCACCCGGTGTATTAATTGGTTCTCCGAGATTTTCCGGGTTTTCAAAAGTTCCACCACTTTTCTCGGCGCGCCAGATGTCTTTTCCACCCATTCCGCCTGGCATGTCTGAAACAAAATAGAGCACCGAACCATCGGCACTTAACGACGGATGTGCAGCAATGAGGCTGTCGCCAACTACCTGTAGCTTTATGGGTTCAGACCACGTTCCGCGTGACTGTGATGTGGAATAAAGTTCTGTACCCAGTGATTGCGTTTTGTCGTAACGGCTGCGGGTAAAAATCATTTGTTCGCCTGTTGATGAAAGAGTTGCAGCACCTTCTTCATCTCCCGAGTTTATAATAAGGTATTCGTCAAGCAGCTGGGGTTGTTCCCATTTTTGGCGCTGTACACTGAAAGTTGCTCTGAACAGGTCGGTGTAATCCTGGCCGGTAATCATGCTTTTTCGTTTTCCCGTTGCAGCCTGACGCGACGACGTGAAAATAATTTCGTTGTCTCTTCCGCCAACAAAAACCGGAGAATAGTCACTTTCACGCGAATTGATTTCTTTTATCGGATTAATGATGTGCCGTGTGGGATTGGCAACCCACTCCTGTGTTTTTTGGATTGCTTCCAGTCCGGCCCTTCCTCTTTCGTCGCCCGGAACAGATTCCAGAAAAAGCCGGTACGTTTCTACTGCTTCTTCATATTTTTGGGTGAAACGCAGCATTTCGGCTAAATTGAAAAGTGCTTCAGGTTCTTCGTATCCTCTGCGAATGGCATTCTGGTAATACAGCGCTGCCCTTTCGTAGTCGCCAATGTAGTGGTAACACCCGGCAATGGCATAGGCATAGTCTCTTCGTTTTACACGGTCTTTTTCTTTTCTGCTTGCTTTGCGGTATTTTTCTATGGCTTTGTAATATTCACCAATCTGATGTGAGAGTATTGCATCGCGGCCGAGTTTGCTTGTGCCACAAGATGCCATAATTAGTGTAATCGCCGAAAAAATAATTAACCTGACGTATTTCTTCATTCCCATTGCTGCTTTCGGAAAGTAAAAGTAAATGTTTTTTTTTATTGGCTGTAAAAATAACGGCTTTATGGCATTTTAAGTATAGAAGAACAAAAAAGAGGCTCGTTGCATATGCTGAGCCTCTTTTTGGTGGAGAGTAAATTAGTGTGAATTATCTTACAAACAGCAGTTCGCGGTATTTTGGAAGCGGCCAGAGTTCATTGTCCACAATCAGTTCCAGTTTGTCGATATGATAACGGATGTCTGAAAGGTAGGGACGAACAGTTTCGTCATACGACTTTGCTTTCTCAACCACATCTTCAATAACGTTGGCCCTTTTCCGGGCTTCAATCATTTCTTTTCTTTTAGATTTTATGGCAGAAATATGTCCGCCAATTTCTCTGATGAGGTCTAACCGTGAGCTCGCAAGTTGGTCAAATTCTTCTGCTGAAAAGACTTCTTTCATGTTTTTCACGTTCTTAAGAAGCGTTGTCTGGTATTCAATAGCTGTCGGAACAATGTGGTTGATGGCCAGGTCGC
>CAZCPH010000256.1:0-599 GCA_964500105.1 uncultured Mariniphaga sp.
TCGTTTCCATTGACAATGACTTCATGATTTTTATTCCATATTCTCCGGCCATCAGAGTAAAGAAGAAGGTTACCCTGATCATCACAAATGGAAGAACCAAATTCTGTTCCGCCATCGAATTCAAGCAGTTCAGGTTGTCCTGAATTGAAATTCAATTGCAGACCATGGTTTATAAGCCAGACATTTGCTTCGTTTTGAGCAAAAGAAGGAACACCGGAGACAATCAGAAATAAACTCAGAATAAAAAATATGAGCTGGTTTTTGATTTTTTGCATTATTAAGTTTTAGCAGGGTTAAACCCCTTAAAAGATGATTACAAAAGAACCCAAAATGAATCAGATAAAAAATGTTGTACATCATAACAGATGCTATTACGAAGCTAACGGTTGCGTTATGTTTCAAAAAATATAAATTGAATGAAAAAACAAATGACAGACCAGCGGCCTGCCATTTGCATTATGAAAAAAATCCTGTTAAAAACTCAGCCAGTACCGTTCCCGGCGGCACCTTTATTCATCAAAATAGTTGATATACCAGTTGTTTTCGTCGAGCAGAAGGTTGTAAATTTCTTCTCTTCTTCCCTCGGGAAATTTCCTGGC
>CAZCPH010000256.1:609-5037 GCA_964500105.1 uncultured Mariniphaga sp.
TCGTTTCTGCGTTTGGCCACCCGTATGAGGTCGTAAAAGCGTTCGCCTTCGTAAGCCAGTTCGCGGGCCCGTTCCTCTATAATCTGATCTTCAAGATACAATTGCTTTCCCATCAAATCACCGGTTAAATCGATGTAATCCACCACTTTATTGCTAAACGGATCGTGCACGTAGTTGATGTTTCCCACTTTAATTCCATCATTTGCCCCTCCGAAGCCAACACGGCCACGCACGCCGAGCTGGTCGCGGTCGGCCTGAATGTTGTAATGCGCACCATTATTCACAATATCGAGGGCGCGTGTGGTGAACGTGCTAACAGAACCTCCCCGCTGAAATGCCCACCAGGTGTAAACTTCGGCAAGCCAGAGGTGAATTCCGGCAGCCCTGTAAACGATGAAATCGGCATCCTGGTCAAAAATATTCTTATAAAACGAGTATTTCCACACAACCGTGTCGGCGTCTGCAGTTATTAAATTCGCTGTTCTGAAATCATCTTCTGACTTCAGGTAAAGCATCCCCTGAATTTGTCCCGGTGCAATGGGATTTCCATTCACTGTATAAGCATAAGAAACGCCATAACCCCGGTTAAAATCGCCGGGCATACCTTTCTGTCCGATGCGTGTGCGCGACGGAATGGTAATATTCTCGATGAGGGTATAATTATCCCAAATGGTTTCCCACTTTAACACTGCTTCGCGGGTAGGTTTCAGCATGTATTTGTTGGGTTCACGCGAATCGAACATCAGTTGAAAATCGTTCTGCTGAAAGTTGGCTTTATTAAACCAAAGTGTAAAAATATGTTCACGGTTATCGACATTAATAAAAATATTCCGCCAGTTACTGTTCGAGAATGCATTATCGAGCTGGTACCTGTAATTATCAGACGACAGATTTGTTATTTTTTGAAAATAGGTTGCAGCTTTGGTTAAGTCACCCTGAGTGAGATACATCTGTCCCATCAAAGCATTCATGGCATGCGGGTTCCAAATTGTCACTTCCCAGGTGTTGTCGTTGTTGTCGATGGCGTGGTTCACACCCACAGCTTTCACCTTGCTTTCCAGTTCGTTGGTAAAATAATCGATGATCAAATCTTCTGTAAAAAATTGTTTTTCGAGGGTGACAGGATTGTTGTAGATGGTGTCGTTGTAATAACCGTCACGTGAAAATACAATGTCCACGCTATCGATATACGGTTCGGAAGATCCCAAAAAACTCTCCACCTCATCAATGGTTGTCAACGATTCGTGGATAAACGGTACTTTTCCGTAAATTCGAACAGCATTAAAATAGGCCCATGCCCGCATACATAATGCTTCTCCGTACAACCGATCGAAGTTGGTTATTGGTTTGGCGGGGTCCGTCACATCGGGATGATTTTTCTCCAATACCCGGATAAAATTGTTGCTTGCAGAAATCAGTTTAAAAAAGTTGGTTGGAGAAGCATATTTATTCTCCTTCGAAATATTGAAATTGTAAATTTCAATCATATCAGCATCTGCATTCTCGGTAATAGTAAGCAGGTCGCCCCTGAGTTCACCCAAAATAACCAGTTGTTCCACCAGATCCTGTTGCAGGCCGTAAAGCCCCATTTCTATTGACCGGTATTCATACCAGTCGTCGAATAGTTTATCTTCTGTGATATTAATTTCCTGTTCCGGGTTTAAAAAATCTTTACATGAACTTACTGCTATCCCCACAGCTGTGAGCAGCAGAAAGATTCTGAAATATTTTCTCATTTTTCTCATAATTAAAACTGCATAAAAAGTTATAAACCCAATTTAACACCCACTATAAACTGTCTGGGTTGTGGCGTTAGCCCGTAATCTATCCCCTGTTCCATATGGGTATTCGAATAGGCAAATTCGGGGTCGTACCCCAGATATTTCGACACCGTAAACACGTTGTTTGCAGATAAATAAAACTGTGCATTTCTGAACGTCAGAAATTCGCCGGGTATGGTGTAGGTCAGTGCAATGTTTTTCACCCTGATGTACGAACCGTCTTCAATCCAGCGGGAAGAGAAAGCCGAGTTTCCGATCGGATCCTGCCACAATGCTCTGGGAATAGTGGTTTGATGCCCGTCGTACTGCCATCTGTTCAATACGCTGGTACTTTGATTCTGGAGACCGCTCATACTTTCATTCCTGTACCTGATGTAGTTAAATACTTCGTTCCCTCTTACAAACTGAAGAAACGTACTTAACCCCCACCGTTTGTAAGTAAAGGTATTGTTTAATCCTCCGTACTGTTCGGGCATGGAAGCTCCAAGCACTGTTTTGTCGTAATCGTTGATAATTCCGTCAGGAGTTCCGTTTGGCCCCGACAAGTCAGCAAACCGGGCATCACCACCCTGATAGGGAATCAGCCTTTCGTTTACCAGTCCTGCGTTCAACGCATCGTCACTGGTAGTGTAAACACCTTCATAAACATAGCCGTAAAAACTGTTTGCCTGTTCTCCGGGTGTATTTACAATTTCGAGCCCTTCCATTTCGGTAATCAGCCTGTCGCCTTTAATTTCAAGCACTTCATTTTTCACTGTTGAGAACGAAGTCTGAATATCCCATTTAAACGACGGGCTATCCACAATTCGGAAGAACAAGCTGAGGTCGATGCCGTTGTTTTGCATTCTTCCGCCATTTTCCGGTCTGAAATCGTATCCAAAATAGGCTTTCAGCGGCGTATAAATCAACATATTGTCTGTTGCCGACTGATACACATCAACACTTGCAGCAACACGGTTTCCCCAAAGTGCTATGTCGAAACCTCCGTTGAGCTGACTAACGGTTTCGTAGGTCAGTTCATCATTGGGGATTAGCGCCGGATACAATCCAACTGTTTCGCGAAATTTCACTGCATCATAATAATTGGTAGCATTTGCCTCGCCAATATCATCGTTTCCGGTTTTTCCATATGAAACTCTTAATTTCATCTCTTCAATCCACGGCACGTTCTTCATAAACGATTCGCCCGATACTCTCCATGCAAGACCTCCGGCGTAGAAAAATCCGAAAGGAACACCGCCCACCTTAAGGGTATTCAGGGCATTGTCGCCAACCCTTGATGAGCCGTCCAGCGACAGCGTCAGTGAAGCCAGATACCGGTCTTTCAGGCTGTAGGTTACGTTTTCGTAGAAAGAAAGCCAGGTCCAGTTGCGGTTGGCCCCGCCAATTTCGCGCAAATTGTTGGTTCCATCCTGCAACATACGATACTGGTCGTTCGCATGGGCATTCTTGGTTAATCCCCAGTCGAACTCATAATCATTGGTCAGCACATTAACACCCGTATTGGTGGTCAGGTGATGGTCGTTCCCCAGGCGCTTATCCCACTTCAGATAAGTGTTATTGTAAAATGAAGTCAAACTGTTATTGGTTCCCTTGGAAACGTTTATTGCCTCGTTGTTGTAATAATGCTCCATACCCTGGTTAGGCATAAAAATCAGCTCTTTAAGCACATTAAACGTCAATCCGAAATTGGAATTTATCACCAGATTCTCCTTCAGGTCTGCTTCGAAACCCAAAGTGGATATGAAGTGGAAATTGCTGTTTCTGGCTTCGTAATTGTCGATTACAGCCTGCGGGTTACTAACTCCCAATTCATCAACAGGGGCAAGTATTCTCAGTTCTGCACCTTCGTCGTCGTACTGAAAAGGATTGAGCATGGGTGACTTCCCAAGACTGGTAAGAATGGGGTTTGTTATTGCCAGTTTCCCCGATTCTTTCAATTCTGAAAGGTTGTAGCTCATGGAAACGCCGGCATTCATTTTTAACCATTGAAAAATATTCAACCTGCTGACAAAACGAAGGTTGTACCCGTCGTATCCGGTTTTCTTAATGATTCCGTCGGCATTCATATACCCGAAGGATAACCCGTAGCGGGCAATTTCGTCGCCACCTTTAACATTTATATTGAGATTGGAAAAGAAGGCATTGTTGAAAATAATATCCTGCCAGTTTGTATTATGCTGATAATCAACCCAACGTTCGCTGGCAGGTTTCAAAAAGAGGTTGGGATAAGTTCCCCTGATCCATTCTTCCTGCCGGCCTGATGAAAACAGGATTTCACTTGCCAGAGTTTTGTGCTGACCTGCATCGAGCTGCGGAATCTGGTTTGACGGAGCCAGCGAATAACCACTTCTCAGGTCAAGATCGATAACTGTTTGAGTTGCGCTCGGATCAAGTGTTTCAATAACCACAAGACCGTTTGATGCTTTTGAACCGTATGCAGCGAGCAAAAGCGGGTCTTTTACCACTGTAACTTTTGAAATATCGAGATTGTTGAGCGACAACAGGGAGTTGTACGTAAATCCGTCGAGGTTGGAACCAAAAACTCCCATTGACGAAACAGGAATGCCATCTACAACATAAAATGGCTGGCTGGACGCATTCAACGAATTCACGCCACGCAGAAAAGTTGCGGCACCACCGGCCG
>CAZCPH010000257.1:0-5032 GCA_964500105.1 uncultured Mariniphaga sp.
AGGCATGTGACCTGGTATGGCGACGATACCCAACGGCTTCGTGCGGTTGCCATATTGAATGCACTGCTTGGTTCATGGGGAAGAAGGGGAGGTTATTACATTCCCGATAAAATGGGTCTGCCCGATTTTCCCCATCCGGAGTTTCCGAAACCAACCCGTACCTGGCGCGATGCCATGAACGGAAAATATAAACTGGCCGATCTGGCGCTGGCTTCGGGTGTTTGCGATGCAACCATTCCGTCGCCCGATCTCGATTGCAACATTAAAGGGTGGATTGTGAACGGGACCAACCTGATTATGACACTGCCCGATCAGAAAAAAACAATAGATGCGATAAATAACCTTGAACTGCTGGTGGTGGTGGATACCATGCCCATGGAAATTACAGGTTATGCCGATGTTGTGCTTCCGGAGTGCACCTACCTTGAACGCTGGGACGATTTGAGGGTGGCACAGGGCCGCACTCCGAGCGTTGCTTTGCGCATGCCGGCTGCCGAGCCCAAATACAATTCAAAACCGGCCTACTGGATGGCCAAAGAAGTTTCAAAAAGACTGGGTCTGGAGGAATACTTCGCCTGGGAAACCTTCGAGGAGAAACTCGACTGGCAGCTGAAGCAGGTGGGCTCGTCGCTCGAAGAGATGAAACGCATTGGCGTGAAAAACCTGCCACGTGAGTATGGTAATTTGTTTTATGCTGAAAATGAGGAGGTTGATTTTTACACCAACACAGGTAAAATTGAATTGTATTCAACTGCACTCGAAGCTGAAGGTTTTGACCCGTTTCCCGTTTACACACCGCACATGGAACCACCCGAAGGGTATTATCACCTGAACTACGGGCGCGCACCCATGCACACTTTTAGCCGCACGGCAAACAATCCGAACCTGACGGATTTGATGGATGAAAATACCGTTTGGGTAAATCCGAAAGTGGCCAAAGAGTGGGGGTTGCAAAACGGTCAGCCGGTTTATCTGCAGAATCAGGATGGTGTGGTTGCCGACTTTCCGGTTAAAGTACGCGTAACTGAACGAACACGGTTCGATTCGGTTTACATTGTTCATGGTTTTGGCCATGCCGATAAAAAATTGAGCCGTGCTTACGGCAAGGGAGCCAGCGATTCCCAGTTAATAACCCGCGTGCTGATGGACCCCGTTATGGGTGGTACCGGCATGAGGGGAAATTTTGTAACATTTTTGTTTGAAAAAGAAAGCGAGGTGCAGTCATGAGATATGCAATGGCCATTGATACCAAAAAATGTGTGGGATGTTCCGACTGTGTGGTTGCCTGCCAGACCGAAAACGACGTACCCATCGGGTATTGCCGCGACTGGATTGTGGAGGTTACCGACGGAACCTATCCGCAACTCGAGATTGAAATCCGCTCAGAACGATGCAACCACTGCGAAAATTCACCGTGTGTAAGGTGTTGCCCAACCGGGGCCAGCCACTACGAAGACGGTGGAATTGTTACCGTTACACACAACAAATGCATCGGCTGCGGAGCCTGCGTTGTTAGTTGCCCGTACGATGCACGGTATTCTCACCCCGAAGGATATGTGGATAAATGTACGTTTTGCCTGCACCGGATTAAAAAAGGCCAGCAACCGGCTTGTGTGGAAGTTTGTCCTACCAAATGCATGTATTTTGGCGATTTGGATGACCCCAACAGTGATGTTTCCAAAATGCTGAAGAAACGTAAATACAAAACACTGATACCCGAGGCGGGTACCAAACCTCATGTGTATTACCTGATATAAAACCAGAAAAATGAGAGAAGAAATTATTATTTCGGGAAGATTGAATCCAAACATCGACCCTCACCTGGAAATCTGGCACTGGCACATTCCGCTCTACCTGTTTTTGGGCGGACTGGCTGCCGGAATTCTGTTTTTCGCCAGTCTTTATACCGTTTTGGGCCAGGAAAACAAATTCCGTGGCGCCGTTCGCCGCGCGCCCGTCATCGTACCTTTTTTGCTGATTATTGGTTTGGCCGCTTTGTTTCTCGACCTGCGGCATAAACCCTATTTCTGGCAACTGTACACCACCATAAAAATTCAGTCGCCCATGTCTTGGGGCGCCTGGACGCTGATGGCCGTTACGCCGCTCTCATTTGCGTGGGCAGCCATTCACATCCGCGAGTTTTTTCCCAAATGGGACTGGAAGTTCTCCATACTGAAAGAACTGGAAAAATTTCTGGTGAAAAACAAGGTGTATATGGCCTGGATTATCCTGTTTTTTTCGGTCATTCTGGGAATTTATACCGGAATTTTGTTCTCTGCATTTAACGCCCGGCCGCTCTGGAATACATCCATTTTAGGCCCCTTGTTTTTAACATCCGGGCTTTCGGCAGGTGCTGCGGTAATTATCCTTTTTTCGAAACGAAAAGGAGAACGCATCAATTTTGCCAAAATCGATATTATGCTCATTGGTATAGAACTTTTTTTAATCGTTCACATGTTTATGGGATTTCTGGCGAGCACCGAGGTTCAGATTGAAGCGGCCAATCTGTTTCTTGGCGGCCCGTACACTGCGCCATTCTGGATTTTTGTGGTTGTTTTGGGAATGATTCTGCCGGCAGTGCTCGAGTTTCTCGAAATTCGTAAATTTCATATTCCGACAGTAATTCCGGTGGTACTGGTGCTTTTTGGCAGCTTAATGCTGCGTTTTATTATTGCCTACGCCGGGCAGATTAGCCGCTGGCTGTATTAAAAATATACTGAAAATCAGATAATATTAATTTATAACATCATAGAATTATGAAACAGAAAAAATACATGAATCCATACCTCGGAGGTGTTTTGCTCGGACTTGTTCTGATTGTTGCATTCTGGGTTTCGGGCAGGGGTCTTGGCGCCAGTGGAGCTGCCAAAAGTGTCATTGTTGCAGGAGTAAAAACTGTTGCTCCTGCGCATATTGAGAAATCGGCATTTTACAGCGATTACATGGAAACCCATCCCAACCCGTTAAGCGAATGGCTGGTGTTTCAAATGTTGGGTGTAATTGTTGGTGGTTTTGTGTCGGGGGCCATTGCCGGACGGTTAAAGTTTAAAGTTGAAAAATCACCGAAAATCACCAATAAAACCCGTCTTATTTTTGCCGTTTTAGGTGGAATTTTCTTCGGATTTGGTTCGCAACTGGGACGCGGTTGTACCAGCGGTTCGGCACTAACAGGCATGGCTGTGCTTTCACTCAGCGGCTTTTTATCCATGGCAGCCATTTTCGGGACCGCCTTCGCGCTGGCTTACTTTGCCCGCAAATTATGGATTTAATTTTCTAATTATTAATCAATTTTCAATTTTAAAATGGGACCATTAATTGTAAACGAAATAATTTCACAGAACACCAACCTGTTTCTTGCATTTATCATTGGAATCGGGTTCGGTTTTGTGCTCGAATCAAACGGTTTTTCTTCCAGCCGGCGATTGGCTGGCATGTTTTACGGCTACGACACCACTGTTTTGAAGGTGTTCTTTACGGCAGCCATTGTTGGTTCAATTGGGCTCTTGTTTATGAGCCTGTTCAAATGGATTGACCTGAGTTACATTTACATAAATCCTACTTACCTTTGGTCAACCCTGGGTGGCGGAGTGATTATGGGTGCAGGATTTATTCTGGGAGGCTATTGCCCCGGAACTTCTTTTTGTGCGGCTTCCATCGGGAAACTTGATGCCCTGGCGTTTATTGGCGGAATGTTCATCGGCATTTTTATTTTTGCCGAAGGTTATCCGCTTTGGGAAAATTTTTACAACGCCAAATTTCTGGGAGCTCCTCTGTTAAGCGATTATTTCGGCGCATCGCGCGGATTGCTGACCTTTTTAATTATTCTGGTGGCGCTCGGCATGTTCTGGGTTGGCGAATGGGCCGAGAAAAAATTTGCCCGCGAAGATTACAAAATGAACCAGTAAGTTGGAGAATTGAACGAAGTTTTAATAAATTTGTTGAAAATCAAAACAATATAAAATGAAAGCACGATTAATACTGGCATCAACTTTAATTCCATTGGGATTAATTATTGCAGCTGTGCCTGAAAATACTACAAAACCTTACAAATTAACAGCCGATGAGTTGCTGGAAGAGGTGAAAAGCGGGACACAGTTTATCGGCCCCGACCAGGTTGCCGACATGGTGATATCCAAAGACCCGTCGCTGCAATTGATAGACGTGAGGAGCGCTGCAGAATATGAGAAATTCAACCTGCCCAACTCCATCAACATTCCGCTGGTGGACATTCTCAATCCCGAGTGGGAAGACTACATCAACCAGGATGTAAATTTGAATGTTTTTTATTCAAACGGCACAAACGACGCCAATCAGGCGTGGATGATTACCCGCCAGCTTGGCTACAAAAACAACTACGTTTTGCAGGGCGGTTTAAACTACTGGGCTGAAACGGTTTTGAATCCTGAAGCGCCAGCCAGTACAAGCCCAAACGAAGAAATTTTAAAGTACAATTTACGCAAAGGTGCCGGAATGGCCCTGGGTGGCGAAGCGGCCGAATCCGCACCTGCCGTTGCAGCACCCAGCGCACCCAAACCGCCGGTGCAAAAAAGAGCAACCAAAAAACCTGTGCAGGGAGGTTGCTGATGCGTAACTAAAAATTTGTATTTGTTCTCCGAGTTTATTTTCCTAAACTTGTAAAGCACGGAAATTAAACCGACGGGATGAGCCGGAAACAGCTTATCCTCCCGAGTTCAGCAGTTGTTGGAATGAATTGGAAAGGAGAAAATCTGAATGGAATTTGGAGTCATTTTTTATATTTTAATTTTTGTCACTGTCGTGTTGTACTCTTCAGTTGGACATGGCGGCGCCAGTGGCTACCTGGCCATCATGGCATTGTTTGCAGTTTCTCCCGAAAACATGCGGGCATCGGCTCTGATTCTGAATCTTTTTGTTGCCGGCATCTCGTTTTATTCCTATTACAAAGGTGGGTTTTTCAGACTGAAAATCCTTCTCCCTTTTATTCTGCTTTCCATTCCCATGTCGTTTTTGGGAGCGCGCCTGCAGATTAATCCCGACGTCTATAAAATGATTC
>CAZCPH010000258.1:0-5009 GCA_964500105.1 uncultured Mariniphaga sp.
TTCCCGGGTTTCTTCCTCAAGGCCCCTGAGAACGGTGGGGAAGTTTTTTACCAGCGATTCCAGCTCCTCGTGGTAAATCAGGTACGAATCACGCGGTCCGATGTTGGGGTAGTTCAATACCTTTTTTATTTCCTGAGGTTCAGTTTCAACCCATTTTCCGTTTTCCCAGTATTTCCCTTTCTGGGTAATTTCGCGAATATTGATTTCGGGATTAAAATTGGTGGCAAAAGCTTTTCCGTGGTCTCCGGCGTTGCAGTCCACAATGTCGAGGTAATGCAGTTCATCGAAATGATGTTTGGCCGCATAAGCTGTGTAAATGCTGGTTACGCCTGGGTCGAATCCGCAGCCGAGCACCGCCATAATTCCTTTTTCTTTGAATTTGTCGTGGTAAGCCCACTGCCAGCTGTATTCAAATTTCGCTTCATCTTTGGGCTCGTAATTGGCCGTATCGAGGTAATTTACTCCGGTTTCCAGGCAGGCATCCATAATTGGTAAATCCTGATAGGGTAGGGCAACGTTAATTACCAGGTTGGGTTTAAATTTGTTAATCAGCTGTACCACTTCGGGTACATTATCTGCATTAACCTGTGCGGTTTGAATGCGTCCTTTTCCTACTTCGCGGGCAATGGTTTCGCATTTCGATAACGTACGGCTTGCCAGCAGGATTTCAGAAAAAACATCCGGGTTATCGGCACATTTGCTGGCCACCACACGACCAACTCCACCGGCTCCTATAATTAAAACTTTGCTCATTTTATTGTTTATTTTTAAAATTAACTTGTAAAAACTTACTGTTTTTTAAACGAATGATGATATTTTCGCACGCAATACCACAGCATTTAAAGTAAGACAAAATAAACAAATTTTCATGAACAGCACAGCACATGAACATGAATTTAATCCCAGCGGAGTTGGACTGAAAAATGGTAATTTTATCGGATTACCTTTTAATGAAGAGAATGCCCGTCTGGTGTTAATGCCTGTTCCCTGGGATGTTACGGTTTCCTACGGCGAGGGAACAGCCCTGGGGCCGGAAGCAATTCGCGACGCATCAACACAGCTCGATTTGTTCGATCCCGATGTGGATGATGCCTGGCAGCTCGGTATTTTTATGCAACCTTCTGATAAAGAATTGCTTAAGAAAAGAGACGAATTACGCCAACTGGCCTGGCCTTATATCAACTTTCTGGAAATGGGCGGGAACATCGCCGAAGAACTGTCGATGAGAAAAACACTCGACGAAATTAATGCGGGTTGCAGTGAGATGAATGACCGGGTATTTCAGCAAACAAAAAAGTTGCTGGATACCGGAAAGATGGTTGGGCTTGTTGGTGGAGACCACAGTGTTCCGCTGGGGTTTATCAAAGCACTGGCAGAGAAACACGAGGAATTTGGGATTCTGCAAATCGATGCACATCTTGATTTGCGAAACAGTTACGAAGGGTTTACTTTTTCGCATGCTTCCATTTTTAATAACGCCCTGAAAGAGAAAGCAGTGACAAAACTGGTTCAGGTTGGAATTCGCGATTATTGCGAGGAGGAAATGGAATTGATAGAAGCTGAAGAAGAGCGAATTTCGGTGTTTTTTGACCAGGAATTAAAGGAGAACCGGTTTAACGGAAAAACCTGGAATGTGCAGTGCGGCGAAATTGTGGAAGAGCTTCCGGAGTTGGTTTACATTAGTTTTGACATCGACGGGCTCGATCCGAAACTTTGTCCGAATACAGGAACTCCTGTTCCCGGCGGCCTGGATTTTTCCGAAGCTGTTTTTTTGCTGAAAAAAGTGATGGAAAGCGGTCGGAAAATCATTGGTTTTGATGTGTGCGAAACCGGAAACAGCGAGTGGGATGCCAATGTTGCGGCCCGTATCATCTATAAATTGTGTAACCTTGCCGGCAGGTCGAACGGCCTGATTTAAGAAAAGTAATTTTTTACTTATGAATTTCGATGAAATAATAAAAAACCGAAGGGCAACACCGCCCCGTTTTTTAGCGAAAAAAGAGGTACCAGGGGAGTTGATTTTAACTCTTCTGGAAAATGCTAACTGGGCACCAACCCATAAAAATACCGAACCGTGGAGGTTTGTGGTTTATCAGGGCGAAAGCAAACAAATTCTTGCTGAAACGATCTTTATAACACTTGAGGAAAAACAGAAACGGGGAGATGAGGTAAACATGCAAAAAGCCGTCAAATTCAGGGACAACTTATTGCATGTTCCCACAGCCATAGCAATTATTATGCAACGCGATGCAGCAGAACGGCTTCCGGAGTGGGAAGAAATTGCGGCTGTTTCCATGGCGGTGCAAAATATGTGGTTATCTGCCACAGATCTGGGATTGGGAGCGTTTTGGGCAACTCCGCCGTTTTTGGCTGAAACAGAACCTCTTTTGGACTTAAAATCCGGACAAAAATTGCTGGGGTTCTTCTTTGTTGGACACATTGCCATGGATTATCCATCGCCCGGTAGAGGACCGGTTTTGGATAAAGTTGTTTGGAAGATGTAATTCAGGTTGTTACAACCTTAAATGTATAAATATCCATTGAGCAGAATGAATTTTTGATTGTTCAACCCGGGAGAATTTTAGAATCGAAAAAAGTATGGAGAGAAAGAAAAGAAGATCGCAGGGAGTTTTTCAACGTGTGTTAAACTGGACAGAAAGAGCAGGGAATGCATTGCCTCATCCGGCAACATTATTTGCCTTGTTTGCACTGGGTGCATTGTTGTTTTCTCTGGTAGGCCATTTACTGGGTTGGGAAGTAATTCACCCCGGAACCAAAGAGGTAGTGCGACCTGTTAATCTGCTTTCTACTGAAGGTATTCACCGCATTTTGCTTGAAATGGTGGACAATTACACCGGTTTTGCCCCGCTGGGCATTGTGATGGTTGCCATGCTGGGTATTGGTATTGCTGAAAAAAGCGGATTGGTGCATACCATTATTCGGTTACTGGTTTTGAATTCGCCAAAACGTTTGCTGACGTTCGTAATTGTTTTTACCGGAATCATTTCCAATGTAGCTTCCGATATTGGTTATGTTCTGCTGATTCCGATGGCAGGTGTAATTTTTCTGGCTGTTGGCCGTCACCCCATTGCCGGTATGGCAGCTGCATTTGCCGGAGTGTCGGGAGGTTTCAGTGCCAATCTGGTGTTGGGAACCATCGATCCCTTACTGGCCGGACTTTCGGAGGAAGCAGCCCAGATTCTCGATTCATCTTACCAGGTAAATCCTACAGCAAACTATTATTTTATGGTGGTTTCAACATTTGTAATTGCAATTGCAGGAACATTTGTTACTGAAAAGATTGTGGAGCCAAGGCTCGGAAAATACACCGGAGAAACAGATGAAGAGGAAGTTTCTCTTGATAAGCTCACGAAAACTGAAAAGAAAGGTTTGCTGATGGCAGGCCTTGCATTTGCGGGAATTTTTACGGTCACACTCATTGGAGTTATTCCTGAGAACGGGTTTTTCAGAGGAGAGGATGGAGGATTTTTAAGCTCGCCGCTCATTAAAGGAGTGGTTGCCATGTTATTTATTACAGCTGGTGCAATGGGGTTGGCCTACGGTTTTACAACCGGAAAATTTAAAAACGATGCCGACGTGATGAGCGGACTGGCCGGATCGATGAAAACTTTGGCAACTTACCTGGTTCTGGTGTTTTTTGCCGCGCAGTTTGTTGCCTATTTCAAGTGGAGCAACCTCGGAATTATTATGGCGGTAAAAGGTGCCAGTTTCCTTATGTCGGCCAATATCGGACTCATTCCGTTGATGATTTTGTTTATTTTGCTTTCAGCTACTATTAACATGCTTATGGGAAGTGCGTCGGCCAAGTGGGCCATTCTGGCTCCCATTTTTATTCCCATGTTTATGATTATGGGCTATTCTCCCGAGTTGTCGCAGGTGGTTTTTCGAATTGGCGACAGCGTAACCAATGTAATTTCACCCATGATGAGCTTCTTTGCGTTGATTATCGCCTTTTTTCAGAAATATGAACCGAAAACAGGTATCGGCACCATTGTGGCGGCTATGTTACCCTATTCATTTGTGTTTCTGGTCATCTGGATAATTGTGCTCATCATCTGGCTACTGCTTGGAATCCCGTTAGGGCCCGGTGCCGGAATTCACTACGATATTCCGTTGTAAGCTGAGTTATCATTTACGAAAGAATCAGCTACTCGCTCAGGAAGTTATCTGAAATTTTCTGCAAAACTGTATTTGGCTCATTTTTAGGGCTGTAGCATGCAGGATAATGCTTTTACCAACCCAGGTCGTCGCAAACGTTTTGACTGAAATTGTGCTCGATGTAAATCCGTATTCGTCCGTCGTTCATTCGTTCCGAGTAAATTTCAGAACCGCTGGAATGAAGGTAATTGCCGTTTTCATCGAATTCAGTAACCAGCGTGGAATATTCCCATTCGTTTTCCCACAGCAACCGGTATTCGTATTCCTGGCCCGGCAGTCCAAGTAAATCCACAACACCGCCAGTCATGTCGGCGCCCTGCCACGGATTATCACTGTTTTTTATTTTGTATTCTCCGCTGTAGGTCGGTGCAACAGCAAAAGTTGGATTGTCGGGACAAAATGCTTTCAAAACAATCTGGTATTCCGCAAATCCATTGTTTGGTATTACTTTTACTTCGTAATTTCCGGAACAGAAATCAGAAATTTCCAGTGGCGGGATTTCCTGAAAAGCAGGATTGTTATTCCTGAAAACGAGTTTAACAGCTTTTTGCGGTGTATTTTCCACGGAAAATGTTTCCGGGAAACTGCCTTTAAAACTTACTGTGGTTAGCAGGTTATTTTCAGAATCGTAAACATCGGCATCAATGGAAAAGCTCGAAATGGCATCGGAGCGAAAAGTGATTTGGCTGCCTGTTGGGCAAAGAGGTTCGGTGGAGGCTTTTGCCACCGTGTAGCTGAAGTTAAGATCTGCATATGTTGTGTCTGTTCCTGTTATATGCCACCTGTCTGCCGAACATACGGCAAACCCAAACAGATCTGCAGCAGGAGTT
>CAZCPH010000259.1:0-4999 GCA_964500105.1 uncultured Mariniphaga sp.
TCCGATTTCTGCTGCTTTATTCCGCGCGTGCTCCAGCAGCTGGCCTTGTTCCGACAGCGCATTCATACTGAATGAATTGTCGATATATACACCAACAATTTCACCTGAATCTGCTGCAGCTGAATTTTCGGTGGAAATATAGGGTTGTGAAAATGCAAAAACCAGGAAAATGATAGTGAGAATCCTGGCAAGCAACATAAGCAGTTGCTTTAGCCGCGATTTTTTCTGCGATTCCTTTTTTATATCTTTTAAAAATCCAACATGACTGAAGTAAACGGTTTTGTATCGCCTGAAACTAAACAGGTGAATAATGATGGGGATAGCAATGGTAAAAAGTGCAAATAAAAATGCCGGATACAAAAACTTCATTTCAGCTGATCTCTTTTGTTATTCGTTTGCAAATATGGCAATTTCTTTTTCACCGCTGGATTTTATGTAGCCCCGAAACATTCCCGAAGTGTTAAATTCCATGGCAATATTCCCCTTTGCATCGAGTGCAATAACACCGCCCGTGCCGCCAAGTTCACCCAGTTTTCTGATTTCTTCTGCGCAGGCATCAGCAACATTCATGTTTTTGTATTCCATTAAGGCCGAAATATCGCGGGCAACTCCAAGGCGGATAAAATATTCTCCATGTCCGGTGCACGAAACCGCGCAGGTTTTGTTATTTGCATAATTACCGGCACCAATAATGGGCGAGTCGCCAATGCGGCCGTATTTTTTGTTGGTCATTCCTCCGGTTGATGTGCCGGCGCAAAGGTTTCCGTGGATGTCGAGCGCCACGCAACCCACCGTTCCGGTATTGTCGGCAGGCGTTCGTTCTCTTTCCTGTTTTTGAAGCCGTTTCAGAGATTCGTATCGTGAAGGCGTAAAAAAGTATTTGTTTTTAACGATTTCAAGTTTTTGTTCCCGTGCGAATTCCGAAGCACCTTTTCCACTTAACAGCACATGGTCTGAATTTTCCATAACAGCGCGGGCGGC
Source organism: uncultured Mariniphaga sp. (assembly GCA_964500105.1). Classification (GTDB taxonomy): domain Bacteria; phylum Bacteroidota; class Bacteroidia; order Bacteroidales; family Prolixibacteraceae; genus Mariniphaga. The sequence goes on from CAZCPH010000259.1 coordinate 982, forward strand.
TGTAATCGGGTTTTTAATGTCTTTTACACCAGCAATGGCGCCTGCATTCAGGTTTTTTCCTTCCATGATGGAGGCATCCAGTTCATTTTCGCCGCTGCTGGTAAAAACTGCACCTTTGCCGGCGTTGAAGAGGGGAGAGCTTTCCAGAATTTTAATAACTTCCACAACGGCGTCGGTTGAAGTGGCTCCGTTCTTCAAAAGGTTTTCACCAACCTGCAGCGCTTCTTCCAGTTTGGCTTTGTATTCAGCCTGCCGTTGGTCGCTCATGGCCGATTTTTGCATAACACCGGCACCGCCATGAATAACAAGTACATAATTTTGCTGACCAAACGAAATGAGTGTCAGGATAATGAATAAAATGGAAATAGAAATCTGTTTATATTTCATGATATCGGATATTTATCGCAAAAATGGTATAATTAACCGAGAAAAACAGTCATTCAGAGGTAACTTTTGGGAAAGCAGGTAGAGAAAAGAAGGCTTATCCAAGACTGTAAAATACCGAAAAGAAATGGGAAATTGTACCTCCAAGTACAAACAAATGCCAGATTCCGTGACCGTATTTAAGGTTGCGCCAGGCGTAAAAAATGACTCCCAGTGAATAAAATCCGGCTCCAACGAATAAAAATGCCACGCTGTTTGCTGGAAGGTTTTTAACAATGGGAACAACTGCAATCAAAAACATCCAGCCCATGGCGAGATAAAACCACATCATCAGTTTTCTGTATCGTGTAAGATGAATGGAACGAATTATGATTCCGATGATGGCCAGGGTCCAGACCATTCCAAAAAGTGTCCATCCCAGTGGACCACGAAGGGTGGTTAAAACAAAAGGTGTGTAAGTTCCGGCAATGAGTAAAAATATGGCGGCATGGTCGAAACGGGCGAACAGATTTTTGATTTCAGTTTTTGTGACGCTGTGATACAGGGTTGATGCCAGATATAACAGCACCATTGAAGTACCGAAAATGGTAAAACTCACCACATGCCAGGCATCTCCTTTTTTTACTGCGAATATGGTCAGAATTACAAGGCCGGCGATGCTCAGCAAAGTTCCTATTCCGTGGGTAATGCTGTTGAAAATCTCTTCACCCAGGGTAAGCGAACGGTAATGGGTTTTTTTATTTTTTATTTTTTGCATCATCTCTTTTTCAGATAAACGAATCGAACAGTTTTAAATTTTGTTCGAAATTAAGAAATATTAAAAAGAATAGAAGGGAATTGCTGTGAAATTATTCTTAACTTTTTTTTCAGTGGAAAAATTGCAAAAACAGGTTTTGATAATCAAAGGATTGGATGGAAACTTTCGGAAGTTAATTTTTTTGTTGTACTTTCATCGCTTTAAAAATCCGGAAATCAATGGAACTGCCGCAAATAAGAAACGATAACGTAAAAGGTTTTTTAGACCGGACTGAAATTGTGCGTGAAACTGCCGAACAAATTATGAAAGACTTCGGAATGTTTGGCGTGGAAATCACTTTTTCGGGAGATGTGCTGAATGCCTACGAAGAACTTCACGGGCAGTTAATTGATCAGGTTTCGGTTCTTATTCAGAATAACTACGATAAGTTGTTGTCGGTTTTGTACCAGGTTGATATTACCGAACGGGAAATTGCACAAGCCGAACACGACCTTCCGCATTACAATCATGTTGAAATCATTGCCCACCAGGTTATAGCCCGCGAATTGAAAAAGGTTTTATGGCGGCGGTATTTTAAATCGAAAAAATAGATTGACTTTATTTTCCCTGATTCAATAGTTTAATTAAATCTTCTTTTAACTAAATCCCCAGTAAAAATAGTCTTTCGAGTCTGTTTATCAATAAATTAATGATTTTTGTTTAAATTTTTTGTAGAATCATGAAACATTTTTTCTTGTTTAGTGTTTTATAGTTCAAGTTAAACAAATAAATTGAACGTATCATGAAAAATTTTACACTTTTTTACCTTGTAACGCTGGTCTTCACGACCATCGGTTTTTCGGCCAAAGCAACCAAAGTGGTTGATATTATTGCCGGAAGTGAAAACCACACCATTTTGGAAACGGCCATTATGGAATCGAATCTGGAAGATGATTTGAGAGGAGCAGGGCCGTTTACCATATTTGCTCCTACCGATGCTGCCTTTCAGGCATTGCCGGAAGGTACGATTGAGGCTCTACTTGCTGATTCAAGAGGAGCGTTAACAGACATTCTGCTTTACCACACATTGCCGGGTAAAGTAATGAGTTCTGATTTGAGCGATAACCTGACTGTTGAAACGTTCAACGGGAAAAAAATCCAGGTGAATATAAACGGATCTGGCGTTTATATTAACAACGCGATGGTTACTGTTGTCGATCTGGAAGCTGATAACGGCGTGGTACATGTAATTGATGCTGTATTAATTCCATCATCGTTGCCATCAACAGTTGTTGACATTGTTGTAGAAAGTGAAAACCATACCACCCTTGAAGCCGCAGTAGTAGCAGCCGGTTTGGTGGAAACATTGCAAGGTGACGGACCGTTTACGATATTTGCACCAACAGACGCAGCTTTTGCCGCCCTTCCTGAAGGTACTGTTGAAGCACTCTTGGCTGACATCCCGGCACTGACCGACATTCTTACCTGCCATGTTGTGGGAGGGAAAGCGATGAGCTCTGATTTAAGCGACGGGCAGAAAGTTATAACTGTTCAGGGTAAAAAAATAACCGTCACCATTAACGAAGATGGCGTATTTATTGACAATGCCAAAGTTACCGTAGCCGACATTGAAGCTGATAACGGTGTGGTACATGTAATTGATGCCGTGCTGATTCCGGAAACGTTACCTGCCACAGTTGTTGACATTGCTACCAGCAATGAAGATTTCAGCATCCTGGTTCAGGCGCTGACAAGAGAAGATTTGACCATCGACTTTGTAAGTGCACTGAAAGGTGAAGGACCGTTTACTGTGTTTGCGCCAACCAACGCTGCCTTTGCAGCATTGCTGGCAGAACTGGGTGCTGCTTCACTGGATGACATCGACACTGAAACTTTGGAAGCTGTTCTGCAAATGCACGTATTGGCCGGAAAAGTAATGTCCACCGATTTAAGTGAAGGCTTAAAAGCACAAACACTGCTCGGTCAGGAACTCACATTCAGCCTCGAAGGTGGTGCAAAAATTATTGACCCGAACGGTCGCGTGAGCAACATCACTGCTGTTGATATTGAAGCGCAGAATGGTGTGGTACATGTTATCGACACGGTAATTCTAATGGACTTAACACCCACGAGCGTTACAAATTTGGAAGAAATCAGTTTTGATTTTTATCCGAATCCGGCTACCGGCTACATTACCGTTCGCACTGATGAGATTGGCAGTACACTTCGAATCATTGACATTTCAGGTAAAATGATGCGGGTTGAGAAAGTGGTAAATACCAGTCAACGCATTGATTTAAATGGCGTAAATGCCGGAGTTTACTTCATTTCGATTGAAAGTGAAGCCAGAAGAATAACTCAAAAACTGATTGTACGATAAAACTGTTGTTTGAGGGAAAAATGTTTCAAATATGAAACCTGAATGAAGAGTGAGGAAGGTTGATTTTGAATAACAGTTTATCGACATGTTAAGTACGAATACTTCAGGTATTCAAAAATTGAAGGTTGCCGGAAACGGCAGCCTTTTTTTTGCTTTTTAAAAATTAAATGGTCGAAATTCAAAAGCATAAATATTTCTTTGAGCACGTTCCAAAGCTTTTTGCCTTATTCACCTATCTTTGCGCAAAATTTTTAACATGATTCGTTTTTCCGAAAACTACAATTTAAAACCACATAATACATTCGGAGTGGAAGCTATTGCCCGGTATTTTTTTGAATTTACCGAGCCTGAGGATTTGGAAACTTTTGTTCAGGCGAATGAAACCTGGAAAGATTTGCCATTGTTCGTGCTGGGTGGAGGAAGTAATGTGTTGTTACAAAAAGACTTTGAAGGATTAATACTTCATCCCAATATTCCGGGAATTTTTAAAGTGAAGGAAGACCGGCAGAATGTCTGGT
>CAZCPH010000260.1:0-1912 GCA_964500105.1 uncultured Mariniphaga sp.
TTATCAAAAACTTTCACCTCATCCATCACCATTTTCGACATCCGGCCGGAATATTCCCCCTGATCCTGTGTATCGGCTTCGCGTCCAATGCACAACGGGAAAGGCGTTGAACTGATTTTGCCGCTATGCCGGGTTTGGGCAACCCGTTCATCATCAACAAAAAGCTGCAAACTGGTGCCATCGTAAATTCCGGCAATGTGATGCCAGTTTCCGTAGAAATCATCTCCCACCCTTGCTTTAGCCGAAATACGTTTTCCCTCGCTATGAATGTGAAACTCCAGTGTTTGCGGATTTTCCATCTGAATGCCATACTGAAACTTACCTTTCATTAAAAAAGAATTGGGTTGCGGAATTTCGTACGGTTTCACCCAAAAGCCAATGGAAAGTTGATTGCCGGTAATATCGAGGCTGGGATCGCGGTAAAACTCCACCCAATCGTCGTGACCAGAAAGCTCCAGTCCGCGACCGTTTTTCCCTTCTGTAAAAACCGGTCGCCCCATAATTTGCCCGTCATTTCTAAAAGAAGACGAATCGGGCAAAATCCAGCGCGGTGTTTTGATTCCAGGGCTTATCCAATCCCAGATGGCACCGCCGGTAAGCCGCGGATATTCCCAAATCCACTGCCAGTATTCATCCATTCCGCCCAAACCGTTTCCGGTGGCGGCCAGGTATTCGTCCATAAACGAAGCCCGATGGTCATTTTGTGGAAGGACTTTGTCTAGTGCAAGATTCTTGTAATCAATGGGCAACCAGTAGCGGGGCCCCACAATGTCTTCAAACGGAATGTAAAACGTGTTTCCGCCATACATCCAGGCCGGGCGGCTCGGGTCAATCTCTTTGCCGGTTTTTATCACTTCGTGAATATTAAACCCGCTCCCCGACTCGTTTCCGGCGCTCCACATAATAACCGACGGATGGTTACGATCGCGGTGAACCAGTTTACGGCTGCGGTCTTTATACATTTCTGTCCAGGCACGGTTACCTGATAAATGAATGTTTGCATGGGCTTCGTCACCCACTTCATCTACTACATAAATACCAAGCTCATCAGCCATATCGAGGTATTCCGGCGTTGGCGGGTAATGCGAGGTTCGCACGCAATTGATGTTGAATTGTTTCATTAAAATCAAATCCTGCCTGAGCGTTTCCAGCGGAACGGCCTGCCCGTGTTCCGGGTGGTGCATGTGGCTGTTCACGCCGTTCAGTTTTACCGGCACTCCGTTTACCGTAAAAATATGATTCCGGTATTCCACCTCGCGAAATCCGATTTTTTTGGTAAACGCCTCCAGGGTTTCGCCCTCCGCGTTTTTAAGCTGAACAAGCACAGTATAAAGATTCGGAAACTCTGCCGACCACTTTTTGGGTTTGATAACCAACGTGGAAAGGGTAACTTTTTTTATGGAATCGGGTGCAGTTTTAAAGTTCACGATTTGAATACCGTCTCGTAAAATGGACTCATTTTCAGCATCAAAAACGTCAAATTCAAGCGAACAAGCCGACGTGTCTTTTTCAGCATTTTTTACAACGGTTTCCAAAATCAGTGTGGCATCTTCATAGTTGCGATCCAAATCGGTTACCACGTAAAAATCGTGTATAAATGTTTTGGGGTAAGCCACCAGTTTCACATCGCGGAAAATACCCGAAAGCCGCCACATGTCCTGGTTTTCGAGGTACGAACCGTCGGAAAACCGCAACACCTGCACGGACAAATCGTTTTCGCCCCTTTTCAAAAACGGAGTAATGTTAAATTCAGCAGGTTCGAATCCTCCCTGATTATAGCCCACCCGCTTGCCGTTTACCCAAATGTATGCAGCCGATTTTACTCCCTCAAAACGCAAAATAATTTCTTTGTCATTCCATGTTTTGGGAACTTCGAATTTGCGTTTGTAACAACCGGTCGGATTGTAATAAT
>CAZCPH010000260.1:1922-3448 GCA_964500105.1 uncultured Mariniphaga sp.
GCTTTCAAAGGTAAGCGCAACGTTCCGGAATTTAGGATGACCAAAACCTTCCATTTGCCAGTTGGAGGGTACTTTTATTTCGTCCCATTCTTTGGCGTCGAATTTTGATTCCCAAAACTCGTCAGGAACCTGATCCGGTGTTTCCACCCATTTGAACTTCCACATTCCGTTCAGCAACTTAACATTTTCATTCCGGTCTGTGCGGTTAGTCAGTGCAGCCTGTTTCGACGAAAACGGAATGTGAAAAGCACGGGGAGGTGTTTGTCCTTTTTCAAAAACTGCCGGATTTTGCCAGTCATCGGGCAAAAACTCAACTTCCTGAGATATCAATGTTCCACTTAGAAAAATAAAAGACAGGGAAAAATAAAGAAAACGGTTCATGGCGACTGGTATTAATTTAGAAGAACAAAGCTAAAAAAATATCCATTCTGAAAGCATTAAGTGTTCTCTGCCGGCACCCGATTTTAGAAGCCGGACAGATTTATGAAAACTCAGACCAACATTCAAAAGTATCAGTTTTGAACCCAAAAGGTGAAAAACAAACAGGTTTTTCTTCCTCCAAAAAATCCAAAGCACACTTTCTCTTTCTTTTCTATACGGTTCAGTTAAACTAACCTTCCAAATCAGTATTTTTCACCTCTTGTTTCGGCAGCCTCAATCACTTAATTTTTTGAAGATCTGTTTTTCTTTGCATCGTATTTCAATAACAAAAACGTTCACAAAAAACTGTAAAAATACGATGTGGGAAATTTAATCTGAAGAATTTTTTCCATTACAAACCCAAGTTAGTACACCTGAAAAAAGGTAACAAGACGCTTTTAAAACCATTGCAAATTTATTGCAGTGGTTTTTTTCTTTTTGAGCTAAAGCTATCCTGTTTTTTCTGAAATAAGTCTTAAAATTTTCCCGGAAAAACTTGCTTATCCATTTAATTTTCAGGAAATTTGAAAAAAAAAGAATCATGCGTTCCTTAGTTGTTCTGTTCCTGGCAATAATTCTTTTACCTCCTTTTTCAAACGCACAGGAAATTAAGAAAGGGTTTGAATTTAATTTTGCGCTGGTTCACCCGGCAAAATGGGGTTTGAAAGATTATAAATATTCTGTTGATCCGACGCTCGAGATTCTCTATTTTACCTTCTTATCGAAAAAAGTTTGGGTAGCAGGCGGGATTTTTGCCCAGGCCGGAAAACACAACTGGCTGGAGAATACCGGGCATACATTTATTGATGATTTTGGAATGCCCTACCGTTTGCGCACAGACTTTAACCGGCAGCTTGAATTCTTCAGTTTGGGCATTCCGGTTAAAATTGGATTGAATTTTAACAACTCTGTTTTCAACTCGCTGTTTTTGGGATTTACTGCCGGAAACCATTTAAAACTGGAAATGGCTGATTATTATAAGTCTGAGTTTGTGGCCAGTTTTCCTGTTTACCCTTACTATAATTCTGAATTTTGGGAGGTAAATATTGGATTAAAAAAAACTCTGTTTAAAAGCTCATATGAAGCTAACTCTTTTAAATAACCAT
>CAZCPH010000260.1:3458-4994 GCA_964500105.1 uncultured Mariniphaga sp.
AAATTTTACTGTATCTCTTTCGCCTGTTGCCGGTTACAGGAAAGAAAGTCCAAAAAGATTTCATGCTATGGGAAGGCGCGATTATTTTTTCTATGGTTTTGGGATAAGTTCAAGGCTCGGAAGATAACACTTCAATGTAATATTTTATCCATTTCTCAGTTTCACAAATTACCAGTTTTCAATTTCACAGTTTAGCCATTTTTCAATTTCTTCATTCATGAAACCGATGAAAATACTTCGTCGGGGTCATGTTTGTCTGACGCTTGAACGTGCGGTTGAAGTTGGACAAATTGTTAAACCCGCTTTCGAAGCAGACCTGTGAAACCGAAAGTTTTCCTTCGATAATAAGCTTACAGGCATAACTTATACGCAAATCAGTAACATATTCCGAAAGCGATTTCCCGGTTTTCTCTTTAAAATAGCGGCAAAAGGCGGATGGGTGGAGATGGGCAATTTCGGCCACCTTCTCCAGCTCAATTTTTTGCTGGTACTGGGTTGTAAGAAAATGCAGCACTTTGGTCAGCCGGTCATCGGTAAAATCGTGGTTTTGCTGTTGATACAACTCTCCCGCCAGCAGCCGGTACTGATTGGTTTTTGCCAGTTCATGCAACAGTTTCAGTAGTAAAATCACCCGGTCGAACCCCGAACTTTGGACAATTTTCAATACCACTTTCCCTGCTTTCGCAGCAAAAGACGGCAAAAACCTGATTCCCCGCGAAGAACGTTGAAACAACTCCTGAATGACATGAAATTCAGGGTACTCGAAGAAAGATTCTCTGATCAAATCGCCGGGAAACTGAATGACGATGTAATTTATTTTTTCCTGACTTTCGGGCATGTGGTATTTTTCATCGCTCCGCCAGAAATGCGGCAGGTTACTGCCCAGCATAGCCAAATCGCCTGATTCAAACTGTTCAACATTGTCGGCTACAAAACTGGTACCTGTGCCTTCAATTACATAAAGAATCTCGTACTCGTTGTGAAAATGCCACGGATAAGTAAAATGAGGCATTTTGCGCCATTTCACCTTCACAGCTGTTCGCAACGGAAAATCGATATGCTCCTGCATTGCTTTCATGGTTTCAATATTAGCGAAAATGTTAATTGAGTACAAATTCTTGCAAAGAAAATACTGTCAAATCATTCACTGAAAATGTAAATTTGAAAAATCATATCAATCTGAAATTATGACAAACCAGCAATGGCAACTGTTACTCGATACTGTTAACGGAAAAACCCCTGAAAAACCGGTTACCGGTTTTATTATCGACAGTCCATGGATTCCAGGTTGGGCAGGAATAACTACGCTGCAATATTATTCTTCCGAAGAAATCTGGTTTCAGGCCAACAAAAAAGCCGTTGAAACCTTTCCCGATATTCTTTTTCTGCCGGGTTTCTGGTCAGAATTTGGCATGTGCTCCGAACCTTCGGCATTTGGCGCAAAAATGGTGTGGAATGAATTCAATCTGCCACACGCCGACAAAATTATCAGCGACATTTCGGAGGCCGGAAAATTAAAAGTTCCCAACCCGAAAA
>CAZCPH010000261.1:0-486 GCA_964500105.1 uncultured Mariniphaga sp.
CTTCCAGCTCGTTTACCTTAAGCAGTTCCCGTTTTATGTTGATGATATTTTTCAACCGGTAGAGGAACCAGCGGTCAATTTTGGTTTTTTCATAAATTTCATCAACAGAATAGTTTTTGTTGAACGCCTCGGCAATGGCAAAAATCCTTCGGTCGGTGGGGTTGCTGAGCTCCGATTCAATTTCTTCAATATTAATCTCTTCCTTGTTTCCCACAAAACCATGCATTCCCAGGCCAACCATCCGGATTCCCTTCTGAATGGCTTCTTCGAAAGTTCGGCCGATGGCCATAATCTCACCCACACTTTTCATGGAACTGCCAATATTTTTGGAAACGCCAAAGAACTTGTTGAGGTCCCAACGGGGGATTTTTACCACACAATAGTCGAGTGCCGGTTCGAATGCGGCTGTAGTTACTTTGGTTACCGAGTTTTTCAACTGGTGTAAACCGTACCCCAATCCCAGTTTGGCAGCCACAAATGCCAGCG
>CAZCPH010000261.1:496-4989 GCA_964500105.1 uncultured Mariniphaga sp.
CACACGGCGAATGATTTTGATGGAAATTTCACGCAGTTTGTGGTATTCAGCATTGGAAAGTGTTTGCGAAGGTGCCACCACAATACTTTCGCCCGTGTGAATTCCCAACGGGTCGAAATTTTCCATATTACATACGGTAATACAGTTGTCGAAACGGTCGCGCACCACTTCGTACTCCACTTCTTTCCAGCCTTTTATAGATTCTTCCACCAAAATTTGTGGCGAATAGGAAAATGCCTTGGAAGCCAGTTTTTCCAGTTCATCATCGTTTTCGCAAAAACCACTGCCTAATCCGCCAAGCGTGTAGGCAGCCCGGATGATTATTGGGAAACCGACTTTTTTTGCAGCTTCCCGGGCTTCGGACATATTAGCCGCGGCAATGCTCATCGGTGTTTTTACATTAATCTCACCCAGCATTTTCCGGAAAATATCGCGGTCTTCGGTATCAATAATCGATTGCACCGGAGTTCCCACAACCTCTACGTTGTATTTTTCAAGCACGCCTGATTCAAACAATGCAACTCCGCAGTTCAGGGCGGTTTGTCCGCCAAAAGCCAGCAAAATCCCCTGTGGTTTTTCCTTTTTAATCACCTCTTCAACAAAAAAGGGCGTAACCGGCAAAAAGTAAATTTTATCTGCAATTTCCTCCGAAGTTTGAATGGTGGCAATGTTCGGATTGATAAGAACCGTTTCCACTCCTTCTTCTTTTAGTGCTTTCAGCGCTTGCGAACCGGAATAGTCGAACTCACCGGCTTCGCCTATTTTCAGTGCTCCTGAACCGAGGATTATCGCTTTTTTAATTTTTGGATTTATCATGATGCAATTTGTTACTTGTTAACCGACTGTTTGTAAACTTTAATACTCTGTATAAAATCGTCGAACAGAAATTCCGTGTCTGTTGGGCCGCTGGAGGCCTCAGGATGGAATTGTGTGGAGAAAAACGGTTTGGTTTTGTGCCGGATTCCTTCGTTGGTGTTGTCATTCACGTTGGTGAAAAGTGGTTCCCAGTCAGAAGGGAGTGTTTCCGTTTTTACGGCATAACCATGATTCTGAGAAGTAATAAAACACCTGTCGGTTCCCTGCAGTAAAACCGGCTGGTTGTGGCTGCGGTGGCCGTATTTCAGTTTGTAAGTGTCAGCTCCGGCTGCGCGGGCGAGCAGTTGGTTGCCCAAACAAATTCCCATCACCGGTTTTTCGTCAGTTATGATTTTCCGGATATTCTGAACGGTTTCATTGCACATGGCAGGGTCGCCGGGACCATTGGAAATAAAGACTCCATCGTAATCTTCTTCGCTGAAATCATAATCCCAGGGGACGCGAATCACGGTTGCTCCACGTTTCAGCAAACACCTCATGATGTTGTTTTTTACGCCGCAATCGACTAAAACCACCCTGGGGCCGCCATTTCCGTAAACTTCCCGTTGACTGCAACTGACACGTGCCACCAGATTCTCTAAATTAGGGTCGTAAAAATTGATTGCTACATCGCCAAATTCTATTTTGCCCAGCATCGAACCTTTTTCACGTAAAATTTTTGTTAAGGCGCGGGTATCCACATCAAAAATTCCCGGAACTTCATATTCCTTTAGCCAGTCTGAAAGGCTTTTTTCGGCGTTCCAATGGCTGAACTCAAACGAATAATCAGATATAACCAAACCACTGATATGTAGTTTGTGTGATTCGAAAAATTTGTGAATCCCCTCTTCAGTTTCGCCATGCGGAACACCGTAATTGCCAATCATTGGGTACGTGGAAACCAGAATCTGTCCGGTGTACGAAGGGTCGGAAAGGCTTTCGGGATAACCTGTCATAGCGGTGTAAAAAACCACTTCGCCGGCGACCGGCTTTTCGCTTCCAAACGATTTTCCTTCGAAAACCGTTCCATCTTCCAGTGTGAGTTTTGCTTGTTTTACCTGTAACATGTTCATTTATCTGTTAAAAAAAATGCGCCTGCCCCGCAATTGGTTCAAACGCATTTCTTTGAATTATCCTTTCGTATTGTTCCTGTTTTATTCCCCATCAACTCTCGTTTTAGAAGTTTTTGTAAAAACCGGGACAAAAATAGCAATATTTCTTTTAAAAAAACTTGCTCAGATAAAAAAATGTATATTTTTGCATCAAAAATGTATAATTATTCAAGATGAAAAATCGGGTACAACGACAACTTGAAATACGACGGATAATTGCAAAAGGGAATGTGCACAGTCAGGAAGAATTACTTGCAGAGTTGAAAATTAAAGGTTTTGATTTGACTCAGGCTACTCTTTCACGCGATTTGAAATTTTTGCAGGTGGCGAAAGTTCCCCATCCTTTGAATGGATACATTTATATTATTCCGGATGATGGTCAGCAAGAGGAGAAACCAGCCCGATCGAAAGACAATTTTTTGGCTGAGGGATTTAAAGGCCTGGAGTTTTCGGGAAATCTGGCAGTGATGAAAACGCTGCCCGGCTATGCAAGTACCATTGCCGCTGTGATTGACAGCGCCCGGCAGTGGGAGATTTTAGGTACAGTTGCAGGGGATGATACCATATTGATTATCAGAAGAGAGGGAACAACAAACAATGATTTGATTAATGCTTTGATTGCAGTTATACCAAAGCTAAAAAACAAACTGGTGAAATGAAGGAGTTGAAAAATATAAAAGTTCTGGTTGCCGGCAAAGAACATCTGAAATATGTAGATGTAATTAATGATGCCATCGATGTTGCTTCAAAGCAGCGTGGCACCGGTATTGCCCGGAGAACTTACGAATATCTGGCTTCCAAAATTGAAGAAGGCAAAGCCATAGTTGCGCTCGACGGCGAAATTTTTGCCGGATTCTGTTACATCGAAACCTGGGGAAACAAAGGTTTTGTGGCCAACTCGGGGTTAATTGTAGTGCCCGAGTACCGCGGTTACGGACTTGCCAAAGAAATTAAGCGGAAGGCATTTCAGCTTTCCCGCCAAAAATATCCCGATGCCAAAATTTTCGGTTTGACGACTGGTTTGGCTGTTATGAAAATCAACCATGAGTTGGGTTATAAACCGGTTACTTTTTCTGAACTTACCGACGATGAGCAGTTTTGGAACGGCTGCAAAAGCTGCGTAAATTACGACATTCTTGAACGGATGGAACGTACAAAATGCCTTTGCACCGGAATGTTGTACGATCCGGCCTGGGAGAAAACACCGAAAAAAGAGAATGGAATCCGGAAAAGGAGCCTGATGGATGTGGTGAAAAAACTGAAACCCAAAAACGGTTTCGGAAGTCAGAAACGTGAATTCATAAAAAAAAAGAAGAACCTGAAGAGTGACGGCGCGCCGTTGGAATAGATTAAACAGTAAAGCAGTAATCACCCAAAATGAATAGTTTTTAAATTGGATTTGGGCGCTGCTGTCACTCTTTTTAAATAAATCGCTATGGGTAAAAAATTGGTTTTGGCATTTAGCGGGGGGCTCGATACCTCGTTTTGTGTGAAGTATTTAAAAGAAGAAAAAGGATTTGATGTTTACACCGCCATTGCAAATACAGGCGGATTTTCAGAAGCCGAGTTAAAAAAAATTGAAGAAAAAGCATACCGCCTCGGTGCGAAGGAACATGTGACTTTAGATGTTACCGAAGATTATTACGATAAATGCATTCGTTTTATGGTTTATGGCAATGTTTTGCGGAATAACACTTATCCCATTTCCGTAAGTTCGGAGCGGGTTTTCCAGGCCATTGCCTCCATTGAATACGCCAAAAAAATTGGCGCAGGCTTTATTGCGCACGGCAGCACCGGAGCCGGCAACGATCAGGTGCGTTTCGATCTCACTTTTCAGGTATTGGCTCCCGAAATTGAAATCATTACGCCCATTCGCGATTTGATGCTCAGCCGTCAGGAGGAAATCGATTTCCTGAAAAAACACGGAGTGGAAGACGATTTCGAAAAAATGCAGTATTCCATCAACCAGGGAATTTGGGGAACCAGTGTGGGCGGCAAGGAAACGCTGACTTCAGACAAAGGTTTGCCGAACAAGGCTTATCCAAGTCAACTTGACGCCGAAGCAGAAAAAACTGTTGAACTGGGATTTGAGAAAGGCGAACTGAAAACCATCGACGGCAAGTCGTTTGAAAACGGTCCGAAAACCATTCAGGCACTGGAAGAAATTGCTTCGAAATATGCCATTGGCCGCGATATCCACGTGGGCGACACCATAATTGGAATAAAAGGCCGGGTGGGTTTTGAAGCGGCGGCTCCGCTCATCATCATTAAAGCGCACCATTTGCTCGAAAAACATACACTCACCAAATGGCAGGCTTACTGGAAAGAACAACTGGCCAACTGGTACGGTATGTTCCTGCACGAAGCCATGTACCACGAACCGGTGATGCGCAACATTGAAACATTTCTGGAAGCTACTCAGGAAAATGTGAGCGGAAAAGTGTTTGTGAAACTTTTGCCTTACCGTTTTGAATTGCAGGGAATTGAGTCGGAACACGACCTGATGAAATCGGGTTTTGGCGAATA
>CAZCPH010000262.1:0-4939 GCA_964500105.1 uncultured Mariniphaga sp.
CGTCCTTTCCGCGGAAAAAAGGCGCGTCGCAGGTGGCGCAATACGAGACTCCCCTGCCGGTCAATTCTTTCTCGCCTTTGACGCCCAGCCTCTTTGGCGCGGCCCCGCAGGCGATGATCAGACTACGCGCGCTGAACCGTCCCTCCATGGTCTCAATATTAACCGCCCCGCTGTCGAAAGAAACCCCGCCGGCTTCAGCGGTCTGGAAAACGACACCCGTGTCCGCGGCCTGTTGGCGGAATTTTTCCATCAATTCCGCGGTCCCTATCCCGCCCGGATAACCGGGATAGTTCTCTATGCTCGCGGAAAGAAGTATCTGACCTCCGGGAGCGGATTTCTCCAAAACCAGAGTGTCCATCCTGTAACGCCCGGCGTAAATCGCCGCGGTCAGCCCCGCGGGGCCGGCCCCCAATATGATCAGATCACGCACCGCCCGCCTCCTTGAATAAGGTTTCCGCCATGAACGAACTACGCACCCGCATTTACAACATGGAATACCAGAAATACATCGACGAAATTTCATCGAAACGAAAAACCATGGTTTCCACCGGCGACCGTTCGGCAAAAATACGCACCTACAACTGGCCACAGGGCCGTGTTACCGACCACCGCATTAACCTGACCATGTACAACCTGCAGGCCATCATCAACGGCGAAATCGACGAAATCATCGAAAAACTGATGATCGAGGAAAATGCTCAAAAGTTGAAGGAGGCAGAGATTTAATTTTGCCATTCAATCCATTGATTGTTGGTAAAATATTCCATTATATTGCAAAACCTCTGATGATTCATTAATTTTGCTAAAAACAGAATTATGGAATATATTACTGAAAGAATAACGATTGACGAAAAAATTTGCAATGGCAAACCAACCATTCGTGGTTCTCGAATTACTGTTCAAACTTTACTGGAGTTTCTTTCGGCAGGCGACACTCCCGACGATATTTTAAAACAATATCCTTTTCTTGAACCGGAAGATATTCAGGCATCACTCAAATTCGCTGCAACTTTATTGGGCAGAAGCTATTCCATTAAACCGGTAGCCTGATGTATCGATTTCTTATTGATGAAAACCTGCCATATTATTTTAACCTTTGGAACAATAAGGATTGCATTCACGTTCACGATTTGGTTGATATAAAAACAGATGAAGATATATGGCAATTTACAAGAGAAAATAATTTGGTTATCATCACTAAAGATGCAGATTTTTCAAATAAAATCCTTTACAATCATCCACCTCCCAAAGTTGTTCATTTAAAGATTGGAAACATGAAAATGAAAGAGTTCCATTCTTTTTTGAACAAAGTCTGGCCAGCCATCCTAAAAGAGCTCGAAAACAGTAAACTTATAAATGTCTTTCCAGACAGGATAGAATCTTTGACCTGATTTTTCAATCGACGAAATCATCGAAAAACTGATGATCGAGGAAAATGCTCAAAAACTGAAAGAGGCGGAGATTTAAAACGGTTTTCTTTTTCTGAAAAGAAGTTTTCTTACAATTGTATAAATCAGAAATAAAACTGCGATTCCAATCAGCACAGGAATCAGCAGTGTAAACAACCCGATTCCAACAGCAGCAGTATTTTCTCCGGTGGAAAAAACCGGATTGGCCAGTCCTCCGGTGGTTCCGGTAGAAACCAATCGCAAAACCGACTTGCCTCCCTGTATCGTTCCCGAAATTCCACCGCCAATGATTAATCCCAGAATCCACCGCAAACCTTCAGAATCTGCCGGAATAAGCGATGCAGCCAGAATGGTTCCTGCAGCAATGGAAAAGGGCAAAGCGATGGTATCGAGCAAATTATCCACCACCGGAATATAATAGGCACCAATTTCCACAATTGTGGCAACGCCAAAAACAATCAGTATCGGTATCGTGGTCATCCACTCAAAACTTCCATCCAGTGGCAAAAATCCGAACCGGCCGGCCAACCCGGCAATCAGCAACGGCACAAAAATCCGAAACCCGGCACTGGCGCTAAGACCAATACCTAAAGCAATAGCCGTAATAATTTCCTTTTCCATAGAATTTAACAGGATATGTTCTTTCCAAAGATACAAAACAAATTTTTGGGTTTTGTTACCTATCTTTACCGCAAAACTCATTTGATTATGGATAAAAAGCAACTTTTTGAGCAGATTCAGAAAAAACGCAGTTTCCTTTGTGTGGGCCTCGATACCGATATCCGGAAAGTTCCCAGACATTTACAAAGTGCCGCTGATCCGGTGCTGGCTTTCAACCGGAAAATAATTGATGCAACCGCCGAATATGCAGTTGCTTTTAAACCCAACCTGGCATTTTACGAAAGTCTGGGCTGGCAAGGGTGGCATACCCTTGAAAAAACTGTTGAATACATCAAGTCAAAATATCCGGAAATTTTTCTGATTGCAGATGCCAAACGCGGTGATATTGGAAATACTTCGAATTTATACGCCCGCACTTTTTTTGAAAAGCTCGATTTTGATGCCGTTACCGTTGCACCATACATGGGCGAAGATTCAGTAAAACCATTTATGACTTATCCTGAAAAATGGGTGATTTTGCTGGCACTCACTTCCAACAAAGGTGCAGCCGATTTTCAGTATTTAAAAGAAGAAGAAACAGGCAACCAGCTTTTTGAATCGGTACTGAAAACATCACAAAACTGGGGAACTACTGAAAACATGATGTATGTTGTAGGCGCAACCAAATCTGAAAAACTGAAGGAAATCCGGGAAATTGTGCCCGACCATTTCTTACTTGTTCCCGGTGTGGGAGCACAGGGTGGCAGCCTGGAAGAAGTGGCCCAAAACGGCATGAACAGCCAGTGTGGTCTGCTGGTTAACTCTTCACGCGGAATTATTTACGCTTCGGGCGGAAGTGATTTTGCAAAAAAAGCGGGCGAAGCTGCCCGGGAGGTACAGCAGGAAATGGAAACTTTGCTGAAAAATAAAAAGCTTGTTTAAACCATGTTTCATAAAACCGGAATCGAAAAAAACATCACTGATTATAAGATTTTGGTACAAAATACATTTTTATGACTGATAAAGATTTTATGGCCCGTGCCATTCAACTGGCCGAAAAAGGAATGGGAAATGGTTCAGGCGGCCCCTTTGGTGCAGTGGTGGTAAAAGACGGCAAAATAGTTGGCGAAGGATACAACAATGTGCTCTCAAAAAACGATCCCACGGCGCACGCCGAAATTCTGGCCATCAGAGAAGCGTGTGAAAATCTAAACAGCTTCCAGCTGGAGGATTGCACCATTTATACATCGTGTGAGCCTTGCCCCATGTGCCTGGGAGCCATTTACTGGGCCAGACTGCAAAAGGTTTACTATGCCTGCACACAAGAAGATGCTGCAGAAATTGCTTTTGATGACCAGCACATTTACGAAGAAATGGAAAAACAACCTGGAGATCGAAATATAAAATTTGAAAGCCTGATGCGCAATGAAGCACTTCCTCTTTTCAAAAAGTGGAAAAGCAAACCGGATAAAACACCCTATTAATTTTCAAAAAAAATTCAAGTGATTTGCAGTCAAACCATCACTGTAAATCACTATGAATCACCATAAATCTCAACTATTATCATCCTGCCTCTCACATCAAACCTTTCAGCATACCGTGATAATACATGGGTTTCAAACCATAAGCTTTTAACAGCCACCACATGCCGCGTTCAATTCCCGGGTCGATAAACGGAATGGTTGGCAAAAGCTTTTTGTCGTAACCAAACTCGCACATCAGCACTTTCCCGTATTCGGTGACAATGGGACAAGCAGAATATCCATCGTATTTTTCTTTCGGTTCTTGGCCTTCCATCACCGAAACCAGGTTTGCTGCAGCAACAGGTGCCTGCATGCGAATAGCCGCACCGGTTTTACTGGTTCCCAAACCGGCCGCATCGCCAAAAATGACTACGTTCGGATAGTCCTGATTGATCAGTGTTTCATTGTCCACTTTGGCCCAGCCACCATGACGTAACTCGCCTTCAGTAATTGCAAACGGCGAATTTCGTACAAAATCCGGTGTTCCCATGGGCGGAGTTACATGCAGAAAATCGTAATCTACCGTTACCAGTTTCGTATCTTCGGTAACGGGCAATCTGGCCTGCGTAGGTTCCTCCAACAGTTGAAAAACAGCCTTTTTGGCCGACGGATTCACCGATACCAACCGATGCTTATAATGTGTGGCAACATCGCGCTCATCGTACAATTCCTGCAACCGGTCGCCAAAAATTTTGGGCGTCATCAAATTGGTTGAATTGCAGAAATAATCGAACTGGAACCCTTCCCTACGCTCTTCCTTTTTAAGAAAATCTTCGGTTAACAGCGTAATTTTTTTGGGTGCGCCGCCGCATTTCAGTTTGGTGTAGGTATCTGTAAAAATCAGTCTTCCCTGCTTCTTTTCCGGAAGTTTTTGCAGTGCTTCGTAACACATTTTCGCTCCCTCAAAATCGTAAATGGAATGGATATTCCCGTCGCCAAGCGTTTCTTTCGACAACCCTTCTATCTGACTGAAATCGGTCACACATCCCGGCACAAGTACCAGAAAGTCGTAATTCACTTTTCCGTTTTGTGCCGTTATTACCGAGTTGTTGTCGGGGTTCAACTCCACCACACGGTCTTTTAGCCACTTTACACCTTTTGGAATAAGCTTATCCGTAGGTTTTAAAATTTCATCGGGAGTAAAAGTCCCCGAAGCAATAAAAGTGTAACCCGGTTGATAATGATGAATTTCATTGGGTTCGATGATGGTAATGTCATCGTGTCTGAGTTTATCACTGAGATAGGCGGCCATGGTTATTCCGGCAGCTCCGCCTCCTACAATCACAATTTTTGCTTTTATGTTCAGTATGAATGTTAGTTTCATACCTGGAATGAAGATATACCATTCACCTTTTCAGGCAGCCGAAGTATTTAATAATTCAGCATCTCCTTCTGAAAAAATTCACA